>CAYQXC010000008.1:0-18622 GCA_964421545.1 uncultured archaeon
TTTGGATTGAAAGGACAACTCTCCTTATCAAGTCCGGCCTGAAGGCAGTGCTGAAAACTTTGGGCAATTCCATCTGACCCTTCTGCTTTGCTTGTGTATCGATTATATTGGCCTTCATTTTACACACCCTGCTTGCTCGCCGTTGAAATGTACTTTATGTCGACTGGATATGCTTTCTTGGGCCTGATGGCGAACCTCATCCTTATCAGCCTCTTCCTTGCCCCTGGAACGCTTCCATCCAGCAATAGACAGTCTCCCTTCACTTTTCCATAGTTCAGGAAGTCGCCGCTTATCTCAAAGCCGTCAGATATTTTCAAGACTTTCTTGTTGACCTCTGTCCTTCTGTGGAAGCCGTGCTGGCCTCCCTGAGGTATTGTCCACCTCACCTTGCCAGGCTCGTTCTGCCCCAGAGGAGCTATGTGCCTGTGTATTTTCTGGGCCTTTCTTCCCTGCTTTCTTACACCAAACCTCTTGACAGGACCCTGGAAGCCCTTCCCCTTTGTAATGGAAATAACATCAATCAAATCGCCTTCCTTGAAAACATCAGAAACTTTTATGTTCTTCCCAAGGATTTCCTTTGCGTATTTCAATTGCTCCTCAGCATTTCCTCCAAGAGCCATCTCAAACACCTCGGGCTTTTTCTTGAAGTTAGAATTGGTATGGCAAATTAAGTTTATTTTAGAAATATTTTTTGGCAGTTTCTTGAGCTGCTCATCCAAGGATTTTTCTTTTTTGGGTGTTTTCATTTTCCTTGCAAGGTTTTTGTTGAATTTTTCAGAGAAAACGTCAAATGAGGTCTTGGTTTTTGAGTAGCACCTGAAACCTAAAACAGAAAGAGGAGGACATTCAAGGACTGTTATGGGCCTTGTAATCTGCTGACCCTTTGTCTTGGAGTTTGGATTCGTGTCAACAATGACAACATGGGACATGCCTGCCTTGTAGCCGGCAAAGCCCAAAAGCTTGGTTTCTTTTGATTCTGCCCAGTTCTTTATTGCTGGATAGATGCGTCTAGCCCTCTTGCGAGGGTAGAATGCTTTGCTACCCCTTCTTGGTCTCTTCCTTTCTGGCATTAAATCAACTTTTATTGAGTTTAAAATACATTCTAAATGTATTTAAGTCTTCTCAGAACACGATACTACAAAAACTTTCCATTTTCTTATTAGAAAGAAGAATATTTAAAGGTTATTTTAAGGCTTTCTGGAGGGCAACCACCCCCTCAGGAGTTATCTTTATACACTTGCCTCTAATGTTTTTGACCTCTTTGTTGCCGTTCAAACAATTTTTATAAATAATTTCAGACAATGCATGAGTGATACGGCCCCCTTCGCTTATAGAACCTAAGTTACAACTTTTCAGCCTGTATGGTCTCTTACTATTATACCTTAGAATGTCTTCACGAATGCCTTCGGGTATTTTACTTATCAGTTGATTCATGTAGTCGCTTGACACAGATATTCTTTCTGAAATTAATTATTTAATCTTTTTGTTCTAGAAACTGAAAATCAATTTCAATACTTCTATGAAACCTAGAGAAGTGGCGAGAATTATTACACCCCCAACGGTTGAGCCTATTGCTATTGCTACGAAAGACTTCTTCCAGTCCAAATCAAGGAACCAGCTGAGAATTGAGGCTGTGTAGGTGCCTGTCAGGGGTGTTGGCAAGCAGATAAAGGCTGTCAAGCCAAGGATCCCGTACTTGACAATGTAGGGCTTGCCCTTTCTCCTCACCTTCTTAAGATATTTGTTGAACAACTTTATTCTGGAGAATATCCTGTCGTAGAACAACTTCAACCCAAAATAAACCGGGAAGAAAAGCAGGCAATTGACAGTCAACGAGACCAAAAGAGTATACAAAGGGTCCAAACCAAGGGCCAAGCCTATTGGTATGCCACCAATCTGCTCCAAGGCCGGTGAGATATTTGCTATAATTACCATCAATGTTGCTTCCAACATGAAAGAATAATTCAGACTATTTTATTTAAATATATTACAGGGGCATTATGAATGAAAAAAGAATAAGAATAAAGCCTGCAATCAGGCCTGTGACAAGTATGTCACTTGTTCTCCTTATCAGCTTGAACCTGGCCTTCAGCTCTTCTGATATGTCATATATTTCCTTGACGTATTCCTTGACCATGTCCTCTTTGTTGTCGAGCACGTCCTTTATCATAGAATAGTATTTCTTCTCGTCATAGTGGCATATGCCGCCGTAGTACATCAGGTTTACCCTCTGCTTCTTGAGGGACTTTGGCCTTACTACACCTACACTAAGAAATATAGTCACTAAGCCTGTCAGTGCTACAACCAGAAAGCCTATTCTTGTCAGACCTGTTGAAGAGAACAGCTGCGTCAAGGCTACAACAGCTATAATGCCCGCAATTCCTGAAAGGAAGCTGGCTCTGTCATCAACCAAATCATTCAAGGAAAGGTTTATCCCAATGACCTGGTCTAGAAAATTAAGCTCTTCTGAAACATCTAGAACATCGCTTGCCATATTCTAATTTTTGTAATAGCTTCAATTTAAAGTTTATGAATTATTTGTAAATTACTAAACAACCAATATAATCTTGAGAAAATACTTCCTTCCCTTTGAATGTAATTTTTTCTTCCCCTCTAAATCTGGTTAAATCTCCCTCACTCTTATCAAAATATTCAAAGTCCCCTTCTTTGAAATGATTAGGACCTCTGAAAGGTCTTGAGACTTCCATTTTCGATAAGGCTTTTTTCAGGAAATCATAAGTTTTTTTAGCAAATTCCTCATTACCAACATATTCTGGCGTCATACCACCACTGTATGACATGGACCAAATCTTAATTCCATTTATTCTAACATATTCTGATCCTGGAGCAGCATAAAATCCAACATAACTGTCCCTATAAACCCAATTGCCTTCACGGTGCTCTAACTCTTTATGATCGGGCCTTTCTACCTTTTCTGGAGGAACTTCTTCTCCACCACCAGCATAAGTAGTTGTTTTTGCTCTTACAAGAAATTCTGCTAATTTTTTCTTGTCTACTTCCATAAACTATTATTTAATTAAAAGAAATTTAAGCATGAGCGCCGAGAGAGGGATTTGAACCCTCATATCCTTGCGGAAACTAGCTTTCCAGGCTAGCGCACTACCAGGTTATGCGATCTCGGCATAGTTAATAGTTATTTCAAAGAATTTTTAAATCTTGAAATTTAAGTATTCATATGCCATCACAGTATGAAATAGACACAAAGTTCTTGGAATTTCTTTTTAATATCTGCATTATTTTGGGTCTTTTTTCACTTGTATTTTTGATGCTGCCATTTATGATGGGAATACAGAGCAAAAACATACAGTCATTAAATGTAATATTCTTGATGCTTTTTACTCTACTCTTAGGTATGGTATTCGGTATTTTCGTAAAATGGTTTGTTAAATATAAGAACAGCCTTATCAGGTTCCGCTAATCTTTCAATTGAATAGAAATGGACACGCCGTCCGGTATGGTGACGCGCATTATCTGCCTCAGTGTCCTCTCGTCAGAAGAAATGTCAATAACTCTCTTGTGGACCCTCATCTCCCACCTGTCCCATGTGGCATTTCCATGACCTGTCCCATCACCACAGGGAGTTTTCATTGTGGTGACCTTGAGTTTCTTTGTCGGCAGGGGAATCGGCCCGTGCATGGCTACCCCGAACTTGTCAGTTATCATCTTCAGCTCTGCGCAAACATCCTCAAGTTTCCTCGGGTCCCTGCTCATTAATTTTATTCTGGCCTTCTGCATATCTCTAATCTATTTGCAGAAGTATTTAAATATCTATTGCAAAATGGACGAAATAAAATAAAAGAAAAAGAGAAAGTAAAAATTCAAATCAGTTTTACTTAGCGGGTGTTACTTCCAAGCACATTCCTGCTGCAACAGTCTGTCCCATGTCCCTTACAGCGAACCTTGCCAGTTGTGGTATATCCTTGCTTGCTTCTATGACAAGCGGCTTGTTCGGCACGCACTTTATTATTGCCGCGTCCCCTGTCTTTATCATGTCCGGGTTCTCCTGTATGGTTGCGCCTGTCTTTGGATCGATTTTCTTCACAATCTCTGTTATCTTGCACGCAACCTGAGCTGTATGGCAATGGAAAACTGGCGTGTATCCCTTTGTTATGACATTGGGGTGTTGCAAGACTATTATTTGTGCTTTGAATTCCTTTGCAACTGTTGGTGGCTTTGAGGCTAGGCCTACAACGTCACCTCTTTTGATGTCCGCCTTGTTGACGCCTCTAACAGAGAACCCAACATTGTCTCCTGGTTCTGCCTTTGGAACCTGCTCATGGTGCATCTCAATTGTCTTTACTTCTCCGGATGCGCCTGATGGCTCGAAAACAACTGTGTCTCCTGCCTTTAGGACTCCTGTCTCAACTCTTCCAACGGGAACTGTTCCGATTCCAGTAATTGTGTAGACGTCCTGAACTGGAAGCCTCAGAGGCTTGTCTATCGGCTTCTCTGGAATAGTCAAGGTATCAAATGCTTCCATCAATGTCTTTCCCTTGTACCAATCCATGCTCTCTGACCTCTTGACAATGTTGTCGCCCTTGTAACCTGATGTTGGAACAAACAATATCTTGCTTGTGTCGTATCCAACTGTCTTCAAAAGCTTTGACAAGTTTTCCTTTGTCTCATTGTACTTGGCCTCGCTATATTCAACTGCGTCCATCTTGTTTATTGCAGCAATTATTTGATTCACTCCCAAAACTTTTATCAAGAACACGTGCTCCTTTGTCTGCTCCTGGACGCCCTCCTTTGCAGAACAGACCAAAAGGGCTGCGTCTGCTTGGGATGCTCCAGTTATCATGTTCTTAACAAAGTCCCTGTGACCTGGTGCGTCTATAACTGTAAAGTAATACTTCTGGGTGTCAAACCTTCTATGCATGAGGTCAATGGTAAGGCCTCTCTGCCTTTCTTCCTTTAACCTGTCCATAGCAAAGGCGAACTCCCATGTTTCTTTCTTGTATTCTGTTGCTAGTTCCTTGAATTTTCTCAGTTCTTCCGGTTTTAGAGCACCGCTATCAAATAATAATCTACCCACTAAAGTTGATTTACCGTGGTCTACGTGACCTACAGTTACTAAGTTCAAATGTGGTTTGTTTGCCATTAAAATCACCTTTTAGCTTATTATATTAGCAATCTATTTAAATCTTTATTTCAGGCTTTAGGTATATCTTTGGGCAGTCCCTTTCTTTCCCTTATCTGCAATGCAACCTTTTCCCTCAAGTCATTGGGTATCTTCTCAAAAACAACATCTATGAGGGACTGGAAGCCCTTGCCGCCTGTTGCTGACTTTATTGCGCCCTCAAAGCCAAACATTTCTGCCACAGGAACCTTTGCAGTCACAACAGCCGTGAACTCCTCCTGCTCGACGTTTATTATTTCACCCCTCCTGTTGCTGGTCTCAGCAACAACATTCCCTATGTACTCCGTAGGAGTGTCTATTCTCAGTATCTGCCTGGGCTCAAGAAAACTGACGCCAGCCTTTACCATTCCCGTGTTGATGGGAGAACGGATTGCAGGAACTATCTGCGCCGGACCCCTGTGAACAGCGTCCTCGTGCAGCTCTGCGTCATGAAGCCTCACTATCATGGCAGCGCAGGGCTCCTTTGCCAAAGGCCCTGTCTCAGTGACATCAATAAAAGCGCTCTTCACATTCTCCATTGCCTCGTTCAAGTACTGAATACCCTTTGTAGAATCAATAAGCATGCAGTGATTGTGAATCATCACAACATCCTTTGAGTCCTGCTTTGTCATTCCCATCTCAACAAGCGTCTTTCTGACTTCAGCATTCTTGCCCTTTATCACCCCGTCTTTTATGTCACCTTCTATCATTGCCTTGTAAATATTGGTGGGAAGAGGCTCGACTGAAATGGAGAACTTGTTGTGCTTGTTCGGCGACTTGCCTTCTATAATAGGGGAATTTGAAAAAACACTTTCCCTGTAAACAACAATTGGAGGCGACACCACTATCTCTATGCCCTTTTCCCTTATCTTTCTCTCGACCTTTGCATCAAGATGGAGCTCGCCCAAACCAGACACTAAGGTCTCGCCTGTCTCAGGATTAACCTTGACCCTCAGGGTCGTGTCCTCCCTTCCCAAGGTTTTTAGAATATCAATTAATTTTGGTAGATCTTGAGGAGATTTTGGCTCAATTGATTTCGTGACAACAGGCTCGAAGATGTGCTTTATTGCCTGGAACTTGTCTATGATATTGCCAGCATCAGTTATGGTTTCCCCGACAATTGCCTCTGACAGACCGACCAGACCAACAACATTCCCTGCTGGAGCGTATTCAACAGGAATTCTTTTAAGACCAATGAAAGTTGTGACTTGCTGCAGTTTTGTGGTCCTGTCGCTGTCAACGAAATATATATTCTGGCCCCTTGTTATTTTTCCGGAAAATATCCTTGCAGTTGAAATCATGCCAGCGTGAGGATCGTACACGACCTTTGTTATCACGGCTGCCAGCTTGCCATCAGGATTGCATTTTACCAGCTGCTTCCCCGTTTCAGACTCAACATCGCCTGTCCATATCTTCTCAATCCTGTATTTCTGGGCCTCTGCTGGCGACGGCAAATGTTTTATGACCATATCAAGAACAACTGTGTTCATGGGAGCTTTTTCCGAAAGCTCCTCATCCTTTCCCTGGGAACAAAAATCAATTATGTCCTTGAAGGTGACGCCAGTTCTTGCCATAAAGGGAACTGAAATAGCCCACTTTTTCAATGCAGAGCCAAAGCCAACAGAGCCATCCTCAACTTTCACAACCCACTTGTCCTTGAACTGGGGCTCGACACGCCTCTGTATGAACCTGTTAACATCAACGACTATCTTCGCCAGCCTCTTCTGCAATTGTTCAGGAGTCAGTTTCAACTCCCTTATGGCTCTGTCAACCTTGTTTATGAATAGGATTGGTTTTACTCTTTCTTTCAATGCCTGCCTCAGGACATTCTCTGTCTGCGGCATTACGCCCTCGACAGCGCATGCCATGACAACTGCCCCATCCACTGCCCTCATGGCCTGCGTAACATCAGCGCCAAAGTCAACGTGGCCTGGCGTGTCAAGAAGGTTTATAAGATATTTCTTGCCCTCGTACTCGTGAGGCATGGTAACTGTTGCACCGTAGATTGTCATTATCCTCTCCCTTTCCTGAGGATCAACCCATGTGAGCATCCTCTCCCCAACCAATTGACCTGCCATGAGACCTGCCTTGGCTGCAAGAACGTCTGTCAGTGTCGTCTTGCCGTGGTGGATATGACTGACAATGCCGATGTTCCTTATGTTATCAGGTATGTTCATAAGATTCTGAATCTGTTCCGAGTATTCTTCCTTGACCATATCATCACTCAAATGATTTGAATAATAAGAAATAAGTCTATTTAAACTTTTTTGTTAAGCTTAAAATACAGCCTCCTCAATTAATATATTATGCAGACGAAGAAAGGCCAACACAGAAGACACAAACACAAGAAGAGAGTCTTCAGATTCATAGCTTTCTTTATATTCCTTATAGCTTTCGGCGTCATAGAAGACATAAGCGCCATGTATCTGCACGGGATTGAGTTCAACATGGTGATACTCACGACCGTTATCGTGATAGCGACTGCCTTCACAGCAATAGCCGAGATATCAGAGTTTATTTTCAAGAAAGAGGAACCGAAAATAGAGAAGTTCGTCAAGAAAGAAGAGAAGATTATCAAGAAGGACGAAAAAATTATCAAGGACAGGATAACAAAAGGTAATATTATCTAGCGCCGCCAGCCTCTCTCTCCATTCTTTCCTTTTCCCTTACGGCGTGCGAGCTCTGTGGGTCGTAATTATAGGCTGCTAAAAGCTCTTCGGCCAGGCACTGGCTCATTTTCTTGGAGCTCTTGAAGGCCTTCTGGTAGGAGCCTTGCGATATTAATCTTAAGGCCAAGTCAACTCTCCTCTGTGGTGAAGTTATGACTGCCTTTCTGACTATTATGCCGCCGACCTGGAAGGATGTAACCTCTTCCCTCAACGCAGCATTCTCAACAGCCCTGACCAGAACCTCGACAGGGTTTTTATTTGCCTTCTTCTCCAGAATCTGAAGGGTCTCAATGAGTATGTCCATCACACTGAATGTCTTTCCAACATTTCCTCCGCTTGAGATCCTGTGCTTCTTGCCCCTGTGGCCAGCAACAAAGAGATGGTTCATCAGTCTCTCAACAATATGCATGTTGGACTTGTGAAACTGCTTTCCAGAATACTTGCCGAAGGATCTTGGAATTATTATTGGTTTCAGGTTTATGTAGTCCTTCAAGCCAGGATCTTCAACACTTACGGCTTCAGTGTCCCATTTATCAAAAAGTTTTAATTTAGACATTACTTACCCTCTTTCTTTTTCTTGCCTTTCAGCAGCTCTGACAAGGCAGTCTTGTTGACCTTGATTACCTTCCATCTCAAACCGTGCTGGGAACCGACAGGGCCTCCCTGCGAGCCACCCACACCGTCAACAACAACCTCGTCGTGCTCGTTTATGAAGCTTATTCCACCCGACTTGGGAACAAAGGCCGTTATCTCCTTCTTGTTCTTCAACAATTGGACTCTTACGACTTTGATCAATCCGGAATGGGGCTGCTTCTGCTCAATGGCTCTCTTGGCAATGACAATGCCCTTGGCCATGGGAGCTCCCTCTAGGGGATCCCTCTTCTCCTTGAGCTTAAGTGTCCTGACCTTGTACTTGGTCTTCTTCCACCTGTACTTTTTCTTTCTCTTTTTCAATTCCCTGCCGCTAAATAGACCCATTCAATCACTAACTATTTACATTAGAAACAATACTTTAAAAGCCTTTTGGTTTAAAAATAGTAGCCCCGGTAGGATTCGAACCTACGTCAGCGGATTTCTCTCACAGCTAAAAGCTCAACACTTTAGTCAATGACCAAAGTCCGCTATCCTTGACCACTAGACGACGGGGCTATCTAATTAATATTTTATTATTCTGCAAGGATTTAATAAAAGCATTTGCGCATCAGCTAATTCAATAATTTAAGTTTAACCCTTTAATTTAAGATTATGAGCAGGCCTCTAGAAGCGAACAATGAAAATAGAAAAACTAGTAATTATGTTGTTAATTTTACTCTAAAAACACATAAAGGTTATTCGTTAAACAACATTGTTGACTCTCTTAAGGGAATAGAAAATATAGGAATAGACTCAAAGGAAATTGGTTATTTTACTTATGATTTTATAATAAATTTTCAAACTAAAAACCGTAGAGTTTTTATTGAAAAATGGAGAGAATTATCTGATGTATTGAAAGAAGATTTTAAAAGAACATATATAATAAAAAAAATAACCTTTTCTTAAAGCACAAATTGATTAAAGATTTAAAATATAAATAAAGATATTAATTAGTAGATTGTATGAGGATATTGCAAAATCATTCGGATTTTATTGAGTACACTCCTATCAAGAAGGAGATAAAGGCTGCAGAAGAGGCAGAAAAGAAGACTGTCAAATACGAAAACATAGTTGTCTTGTTCACTGCAGTTGAGAAGGGGGATAATGTTTCTATTGCAAAAAGAGCAGTTGATGAGGTAAAGAAAAGCCTTGAAGTAATAAAGTGCAATAAAATCTTAATCTATCCCTTTGTTCACTTGACTAGCAACCCTGCTGGAGTAGGGACTGCTTTGAAAGTTCTGAAGGAAATGGAAAAGTATGCTAAGGAAATTAAACTGGAAACATATCGTGCCCCATTTGGATGGAACAAGCAATACAACATAAAAATAAAGGGACATCCTTTGGCAGAGCAGTCAAAGGTAATAACATCAGAAGGAAGGAAAGATGTGGATGAAAAGAAGGTATCAAAGGCTGTAAAGGCAGAGGAAAAGCTAAAGTCATTTTGGTACATACTAAAGCCCGATGGGAAAATGGTTTCTGTGGATGAATTTGATTTCAAGGGACACGTGAACCTAAAAAAGTTTACTGATTATGAAATTGCCAAGTCAAGAGTTGTGAAGCAGGCATCGCCACACATATCCCTGATGAGAAAACTGGAAATAGCAGATTTCGAACCGGGAAGTGACCCGGGAAATCTAAGATATTATCCGAAAGGAAGGCTGATAAAATCCCTGCTAGAGACTTTCGTAACTCAGAAGGTTATTGATTATGGGGGAATGGAAGTGGAGACTCCTTTAATGTATGATTTCCAACATCCTATATTGGCAAATTATTTGAACAGGTTTCCTGCAAGACAATATGTTGTAAAGTCAGACGACAAGGAGTTTTTCCTAAGGTTCTCAGCATGCTTTGGCCAGTTTTTAATGGCCAAGGATTCGTACTTTTCATACAAGCAGCTTCCTTACAAAATATACGAACTGACAAGATACAGCTTCAGGAGAGAAAAGAGCGGAGAGCTGTCAGGACTAAGGAGATTAAGGGCATTCACCATGCCAGATGTCCATGCACTTTGCGGCGACATGGAGCAGGCCAAGGAAGAATTCCCCATAAGGTTCAATCTATGCAGGGATGTTCTAAATGGTTGTGGCTTGAGTATTGATGATTACGAGATGGCAATAAGATTTACTAAAAATTTTTATGATAACAACAAAGACTTTGTAATCAGCTTAATAAAGAATCACGGCAAGCCCGTACTTGTAGAAATGTGGGAAGAAAGGTTTTTCTATTTTGTTCTAAAATATGAATTTAATTTTATAGACAACCTAGACAAAGCAGCCGCATTATCAACAGACCAAATAGATGTGGAGAACGGTGAAAGGTATGGCATCACCTATGTAGACAACAAAGACAAAAAGCATTATCCCATAATTTTGCACTGCTCACCATCGGGAGCAATAGAAAGGATTATTTATGCCCTTCTTGAGAAGGCTCACGCAGTTTCTGAATCAGGGAAAAACCCAACCTTTCCCCTATGGCTGTCGCCAACCCAAGTAAGGCTTTGCCCTGTCAATGACAGTTTCATCAATTACTGCGAAGAAATTGCTGACGAATTGGAAAAAAGCCAGATAAGGGTTGACATCGATAACAGTGTCGAAAGTGTTCAGAAGAAAATCAGGAACTCTGAGGTTGAATGGGTGCCATTCATTGTAGTGGTTGGCCAGAAGGAAAAAGACTCTGGCAAACTAGCTGTCAGGTTCAGGGAAACTGGAAAAGTTGAAAACATTTCATTGGAAGATTTGGTTAAAACTATAAGAGATAAAACAAAAGACTATCCTTTCAAAAAACTTTCTTTGAATAGACTGCTCAGCAAGAGGCCCATCTTCGTTTAGTTATTCTGTAAAGTCATCTAACTCAAATAAAAGAAGTGTTGTAAAAACTACTTGTTCTTTTCCCACAGCATTTTGAACATGGGTCCTAAAAGTTTTTCTGCAACGTGCTGGCTCTGGCTCCACATGGCCATATCCTGTGTCGGGTGAACATTCTCGTTTGTCAGCGACATAACAACGTGCGAACCGTCGACAAGGGAAATCCTTCCGACGACTTCATTCTTGTCGATTTTCCTGACTTCAGCGAACTGCTTCAGCTTTTCTATTGATTTCATAGTGTTCTTGCTGAAGGGTGCTGCGATCCTTATCTTGACTCCCCTCTGGGAAGCCTTCTTCAAATGGTTGGAGTGCTTCTTTTCCAAGTCCTCCAAACCAGTTGCTGTTGTGAGAATTGATATCTCGCTCTTGGCCTGCTTGAAGACTGTCTCCATTTGCTGGTGCAGGGCGTCCCTTCCCCTCAAAGAACTTGTCATCTCACCCGGGGAGACAAGCTTGACTCCCTTCTTGTAAAGCCTGTCCAACTCCTTTATGGTTGAAGAATTCTGCAGTTTTGATATTCTGTTTATCGTTACTTCGGACTGCTCTTTTATTTTCCTCTTAGATCTCTCCAAAGCCTCGTTCGGCGCAACTGCCACGTACTTCAAAGGCTTTGAAGACTGCATCATCACAAAGCCCTTTTCAGCCAATGATTCTAAAACGTCATAAGTCCTGCTGTGAGGAACCTTTGCCAGAGAGGACAACTCTCCTGCTGTGGATGTTCCCCTTGAAAGCAGTGCTGCCCACAGCTTTCTCTCGTACAGGTTTAAGCCGATTTGCTTTAAAGCATCTAAAACATCTTGTGAAACTATCATTTTACCACTCTAATTATAATCCCGATTTCATATTTAAGCATTGCCACTTTCCAGTTAATAATCTATTGAATAAATAAGTATTTAAATGTCCACTAGACAGTCGTAAAACCAATTTTTCATGATTTTTATCACAGGTAAGGATTTAAGTTTTGATTTTACTATAATTATAACGGTGTTATAATGAAGCCATACTGCGAAACTGTCGCCCAGGTGGTGTTGCCTACAATAAGAGCCTTGGTAGCAAAGGAGTTGATTGAGAAATACAAGTTCACCCAGCAGGATGCGGCAGCAAAACTGGGTCTGACTCAGTCCGCAATATCGCAGTATTTGAGAAACTTGAGAGGCTCTAAGATAAAGATTCTGGAAAAGGACAAGAAAATCAGCAAGGAGATTGAAATCTTTGCAAGCAGGATAGCTTCAGGTGAAGTGGATTCCTCAAACATTCTGGTTCCCTTCTGCAACATCTGCAAGAAGATAAGAAAGAGCAAGACTCTCTGCAGCATCCACAAGAAATCCTTTCCGGAACTGGGAGACTGCGATATCTGCTTGTAATCAGCAGATGTTTACTCCAATCTCATTCAGCATTGTCTTGTTGATGTATATTGTAGAATTGGTTCTAAGGGCCATGGCAACGCCGTCCGATGGTTTTACATCAATTTTCAGAATCTTTTCGTCCGACTTAAGCAGCAGGTTCGCATAATAGATGCCGTCCCTGTAATTGTCTATTGTGACATGGTCTAGAGTGATGTTGAAGCTCTTAAGAGTTTCGGAGAATATGTCGTGGGTGTTGGGCCTCTGCTCTATTGTTCCCTTGATTCCCAGCTCAATTGAATACGCCCTTTCCGGGGAAGTCTCGGCAACTATGGCCATGCAGCCGTGACCTATTGTGACCACGCTTCCCTCAACTTCCAGAACATCAGCGGCATAATATTCAGAAGAGTCAATAAAGTTCATGACAGCCAGCGATAATACTGAGAACATTATCAGAACTATCAATAGGCTAGATAATGATATTTTGGGTTTCCTTGACTGTTTCTTCTTTCCCATGTTCCTTCTCATAATATCATTAATAATACTTGGAAGAAATTAATAAAGGATTACTGTTTCTTCCTTACCATTGGCAGACCTGTTCTCTGGTTTTCAAAAACTTCAAGATGGTCAGGTAGGTCAATAGAGTCTTCTGGTTTCTTTGAGAAGAAAAACAGTTTTCCCCTGCTATGCAACCAGTATGTTATACCCTTGCTGTTTTTGTGACTGTAAGCCATATTTTCACCTCTTGTTTGTTTGAGAACTATTTCAGATTTACCCATCCTGTCTTGACGTCCGGGCAATTACCTGCTACAATCCTTGTCTTGTCTCCCACAGCCGGGTTCAAGCCGCTGAAATCTGACCTAATAGTTCCTGAACTGCCCGCTGAAATTGAAGTGGATCCAGTAGCAGTTATAATGTTTACATGCTCAGTTGAATTAATAGACTCGATTCTGAAGTCTGAAAGGTCAACGCTGCCAACATCAATTATGGCAACAATCTCCCCGCCACTCAAACTAGGATAGTCTGCAGTTGCGAACGTTATTGTGCCGCCAACGCATGCTGGCAAAGAAGATAATTGCTGCTGTGTATAGCTTGAGACAAAGCTGGCCAAAATAGCTGCCAGTGTCATTGTTATTGCTATTAGCAGAACCGATGCGATTAAGGGAGATACACCTTTCATATCACTCAGATTTTAATTTATTGAAGCTGTTATATAAAGTTTTGTCTTAAAGGGAGATGCTTACAATTTGTTTTTGGTTTATGTCGTCATATCCTTCATTTCTTACTATCAGGGTGTATGTTCCCTTTCCAAATTCTGTCCCGCCTGTTATGTCAAAATCAGTGTAAGTGAGGTTAAGATACACCCTTCCAGACTCGCCTCTCATGTTTATGCCGTCCTCTGTCTTGGAAACATCTATCCCCATTATCTGGGCAAAGCTGTCCATTACAAAAACAACAGTCTCGTTATCAGCATCCACTGTATAGTAGCCTCCTGTTATTGTCAATCTCGGGCTTCTTGTTGAGCCCTGGCCTTCCCCGCTGACAGACCTGACAGCATTGTCAATGCTCTTGAGCGTGTCCTTGGCCTCCTGCATCAGCATCATCTCTTTTAGTCTGTCCGACCCCGGGCTTCCCAAGTTTAGAACCAAATATGCAGCGGTGATCGATATTGCAATCACAATTGCACCTGCTATTATCACGCTTACGCCTTTCATGCGAACACCGACAAAGTCCTGCTTATTATTAGGCTCTCCTTCAGATAAGATTTGGCTGACGACAAGGAGATGTTCAAGTATATTATTGTTGAACCTCCTGAAGTTGCAATTGAGTATTGCACGTCCTCTGTGTATCCCTTGTTCTTGTAGACGTCTGTTGAGAATATGATGAAACTGTTCAGATTGCCCACAAGGTTTTCCTGGTTCAGCAATGAAATGTCAACTGTTCTTATTAGCTCGTTCTTAAGATTTGAAAAGTCCTCATGGAACATGTCATCTGGTTCCACATCAATTGTCTGCGTGTTTATCCTTAACAGGAATAGGAATAGCAATACGAAAATCGAGACTATCATGAATACTTGTCCTTTCATTTTGACCACACCCACAAATTGACCATCCTCGGGTCATAGTTTACTGCGCCCTTGTTCATACCGGCAATCAAATAGCTTGAGAGGAAGGTTGACCTGTCTGTCGGAAGGCCTGCAGTGCAAGGCAATGAAGAGCATATCTGGAACGTGTAGTCGGTTATTCCTGGCAGGCAAGACCTTATAGTGCTGTTCAACTCATTGAGAAGATTGTTATAGACATAATATCTCAGCAGCCCGCTCTGGTCCAAATACTTCAAACATTCGTAGCCCTCGTCTGAAAAATAAATTTCCTCGTTATCTTGGATTGGATAGATGCTCATAACCCCGACCAAAAGTATCAAAGTCCCTATTATTGCTTCTATTGTATGAAATGTTGCCTTCATCACCACACCTTCAAAATTACCTGCTCCGGATAGATGCTCTCGTCTATTCTCTCAACGAATATCGGAATCGATTTTACTATTATGTTTGCAGCAATCGGCGGTACTTCTCCATATATGCAATGGTTATCGATCCTGAACCTGTGCGTGAAACCAAAGCTGTCTCTTGCTGCGTTGTAACCCAGACTTCTCAGGTAATCGCACCTGTCCTGTGAAAGTACTGGAACCTCATTTTCAGAAATTATGTTTGCCGTTACATTGTCCTGTGTTACATTATTGTTGAATATTATCTCTTCTGTGCTGCTACCTGAATAAAAAACACTAACATAGATTATCTGGTTTGTGGAAAAGTCCATGCTGAACGAAACATTTGTGTAGTTCCCCTCTGTGGAGTTTACAGATGCTATCTCGTCCATTGTCTGGTTGTATACATGTATCTTTTCCACCAGGGACTTGATTGATATTCTAAGATTCTCAGTATGGTTGTAACCGCCAATCTCCTCGAATGAAATCTGTACTTCCTTGAAGCTTGAAATCAGACTCTTGTTGTCCATTGTATCAAACAGCTGCCTCGACAGTGAGTCATGTGACTTTTCTATTTCTTTCAGATTGAAATAGTTGAAGTCTTTCGTGATAGTGCCTGAAACAACAAAAACAGAATACGATATCATAGTGAAGACAACTACAAACGCAATTGCAAAATCTATCTGTGCCATTCAACCAACCAAACTAATTGTTATGTTTCCCCCGACTTTTTCTGCTAAAATTGAAGCTGGCAAGTACGCTTCACCGCTGAGCTCCGCATCAATGTTAAGAGCCTTTGCAATTTCTATTTCCTCGTTCTTGAAGGCTATGCTGACAGTCAGGTTATCCTGGTTTAAACTAAGAAGGTACTTGTTCTCCCCGATCTTCTGGGGCAGTCCCAATTGGAAACTCGAGTTAGAGTACTCAGTTGCCTGGCTGGCGGCGCTGTAAATCTCCAGTATCTTGTCCTTTGCAGCCTCGGCAATAAAATTCATTTCACTCCTTATCAGATCCTTCTCTGTCTTGGAAAATGATGTTGATATTGAGACTATTATCAGGCTGACTGCTATAAGTCCAATAAGCAAAAGGGCGCTGTGAGAAAGTATCGGGGTTACAGCTCTCATAATATAGAAGTTATTTTAGGCTATAATAAAAGTTTTACATGAACAACAAAAACGCCCCGTAGCCAACAACCACCAATAAAAGCGAGTGCTTCAGGCCTGCTATCATGCTTCCCTGTGCCATCTTGCCTACAACCAAGCCTGAGAAGAAACCCTCCAGGATAATCAGCCACTGGAATATCATGTTGTAGAATTCCCCTATGTTCTCAACGCCGCTTATGGAGAAGCCCGCACCGAACGAGAAAAGGCTTGGTACAAGGTAGTTCTTCAGGATTATCAGGACGCCCACGAATATGAAGAAGATGACATAGCCGGTTATCATCTGGTTGTATATTGATGAGAACCTCTCTGCTCTTATATTGTTGATTTCCTTTATGGTCTTGCTCGCAGCCTCCAGAACCTGCGTTATGTTGCCGCCTCCCCTGTAAGTTTCCAGGATAGTTGATACTGTCTTCTGGATTAAGGGGGTTGATTTCTTGGAGAATTCTATTAAAATCTGGTCGAATGGTATGGCCCAGTCGATTTTAGTGATTATTTTTTTGACATGTGGAGTCAAGGCCCCGTAATTGGTTCTCTTTGTTGACTTGATGGCCTGGGTCAGGGTCATGCCAGTCTTGATGTTCTCTGTTATATCCCTTAAGAAGTCTGGGAACCTCTCCTCTATCTCCTTGTTGTCCTTGTATTTCTTGTATTCAAAGACAGCAGGCCCTGTGATAACAATGCTGACCGATATCAGGCTTATCAGGTCATAGGATATGGTCAGGAAATTTATTACAAAAAGCGAGAGCCCTGAAACTACCAGAACAATTGTTATTTTTGTTTCCATATCTGTTTTCATTTTCATTTGATCACATTTTAGGCTGTGTTATCTGGATGAATACAAGGAACATCATGTTCAAGAGTGCCAGGATTCCCAGACCAAGTATCATGGTGAACTCCAGGCTCAACCCGAAGACGCTTCCTCCCATCACGCTCAGCGTGGATATCACAACAATAAAAATCATTGGCGCTGCCACAAGCAGGGCAGTATAGAGGTCAGCATAGGTTGACAGCAGCTGGTTGTATTTCTCCCTTCTCATAGTGTATTCGAACATGGCCTTCTTGGACTCCTCTGTCAGATAAGTCCTGAGGTTGCCGCCTGTCTGTATTGTTGAAAGGATTCCCTGCAGTATGTTCCTGAAACTCGGCGACGGGGACTTAAGGGACCTGTCCCTCAAAGCGCTTAACTGGTCCAAGCCAAACACCTCGACGTTCCTGGTTATTTTTTCAGCCTCTTTGGAAACTTCCCCGTACTCCTTGAACTGGGCAAGTATCTTGAATATCGTTAACGGCGGCGCTCCCGATTCTGCAACAGCTGACATGTGCGTCATTGCAAAGGGCAGGTTAGCCTCTATGTCCCTTTTCCTGCTCTCTGATACTGATATCGGATAGACATATATCAACAGGAAGACTATTGATGCAAAAAACGACGGCATCACTATGATTCCTATTAATGAAAACAATATGCTCAGTCCAATGGAAAGCACGAATGCCAGTGTGAAGAGGAATGTTACTAAGAAAGTGATTGCTGTTGTGAACAACATCAGAGATAGATACGTCCTGAACAGTATCCTGGTGCCAGATGTTATCAGTGATTGCTTGACATTGATGAAATTTGCCGAGTAGTTGTCCGCTGTTTTCCCGAAAAGCTTTATTGCTATTTTCTTTAGAGCCTTTTCAAGGTCACTTTGCTGCTGCTTTACCCTGACTTTTTTGATTTTTACTTTTGCAGTCTTTTTGTCCTTCCCGACCCTTTTCTTAGGCATATAGTAAATTTAGTTTTTTCCTATTAAATAAAACAATGCTATAAATAGCGCTATCCGTTTGATCAGTTATTTAAACTGAAATAGAATTAATATTTTCTAATGGATTTATTAATATCCACCATTTTTTACTGCTTCTATACAGAATTCTGGAAATGTCTTACATTCTGATTCGTTTCTAATAGGGACATTACAAGAGTATCCGTAACTACAGCGATGACAGTTAGATGGCAAGCTGTCACATATTTTACTATCATTCTTTTTTATGGCTACATCAGTAATACAGAAGTATTCATCCATAGCATAAGTACAAAAACTACAGTATTCCTCATTTTTTGTAATTTTTGCAAGATCATGATAACAACTTGTTTTGGACCTCTCTGAAATTTGACTGAAATTAATGCAGATGTCTTCAGTAACGTTGGGTTCTATTTTGAGATCATTCATATAACAATTCCAAAAGTCATCATAAGATGATACAAACTTCTTACAAAGAGAATCTCCAGAGTATCCTAATCCTAAAAAACAATATTTAATAGAATCATAATCTCCACCCAAAGACTCCA
>CAYQXC010000009.1:0-13143 GCA_964421545.1 uncultured archaeon
ATGAAAGAACTTGATAAAATATATTCAGTTCAAAAAGAGATATTTATTCTAGGGAACGTAATAGACCTTCTTGACAGGGACATGCAAACATACATGCCCAAGGACTCGGCAGAAGCCAGAGCCGATCAGATAGCTTATTTGTCAAAAATGATACATGAAAAGACCACTTCAAAGGAACTTCTGGAAAGCATAAGAGTACTCATGGAGCCAAAAACATTCAGCAAGTTGAAAAGAAAGGACAGGATAGTCATAGAGAGGCTAAACAAGGATGTTGAAAAGGAAAGAAAGCTGCCTACTGCTTTTGTGGAGGAACTTTCTAGAGCAACTAGCATGGGTTTTGTTGCATGGCAAAAAGCCAAGAAAAAATCTGATTTCAAGATTTTCCAGCCACACTTGGAAAAGATAGTCAAGCTAAAGAGAAAGGAGGCATCCTATATTGATTTACCTGGACATCCTTACAACAGCCTTATTGATAAGTTTGAAGAAGGCATGACAACTGAAAAGCTCTCTAAAAAGTTCGAAAAGCTCAAAAAAGAACTTATCGTATTACTTAAAAAAATCAAGAAAAGCAAAACATACAAATCGGGGAATAATAAAATAAAACTGCCTAAATTCCCATCTGAAATACAAAGGGAGGTTTCTGATGACTTGATGAAGCTGGTCAATCTTCCATCATCAAAAAGTCGGCTGGACACCTCAGCTCATCCCTTCACAACTGATATAGGACCTGAAGATGTAAGGATAACAACCAATTTCCTTGAAGAAAAGCCGGCCTCCGCAATATTCTCAACTGTCCACGAAGCTGGCCATGCGCTACACGGTCTCGGATCTCCAAAAAATTATGAAAATACTGTTATTTTCGACTCTCCGTCCTTTGGAATTAGTGAATCACAATCAAGGTTCTGGGAAAACATGGTAGCCAGAAACATCTTATTCTGGAAATACTACTTCAAATTCCTTAAGAAAAAATTCAATAAGCAATTGAAGGGAGTCAGCCTTGAACAGTGGTACAATTATATAAATACTGTTAAGCCATCCCTGATACGCATAGAGGCCGACGAGGTAACATACTGCCTCCATGTAATATTGAGATTTGAAATCGAGAAGGGCCTGATAGAAGGATCAATAAAAGTAAAGGATCTTCCCAAAATATGGAAGGTGAAGATAAAAAAGATGCTAGGGGTAAGTCCTAAAAACGATAGAGAAGGTGTTTTACAAGATGTTCATTGGTGCCAAGGCTACTTCGGCTATTTCCCTTCATATGCAATAGGAACTATCTATGCTGCACAGCTTTTTGACAAACTTTCTAAGGATCATCCTGAAATAAAGAAACAAATACAAAAGGGCGACCTTTCCTTCATACTAAAATGGCTGAGAAAGAATGTCCATGGCTACGGCAAAACCATGGGAGCCGAAGATGTAATCAAGAAAGCATGCGGTAAGGGTCTTAACATTGATGTCTACATAGATTACTTGACCAAGAAATATCTCAAGATTTACAAGTAATTATTCATATCTCAACGCTTCTACTGGCTGCAACTTAGCAGCCCTCATTGCAGGCCAGAGGCCTGACACAATGCCCACGACAACAGAGAAGCCCAAACCAAGACCAATCATTTCCAGCGTGACAGTCGCCTCAAATGTGATTGGCAGCGTGCCTGCAGCGAAAACATTGACCAACACTGACAGCAGATAGCCGACTGCACACCCTATGGAACCTCCAATAAAGCCCAACATCCCCGACTCTATCAGGAATATCTCCATGATATTATAGTTGGTCGCTCCTATTGCCTTCATCACACCAATCTCCTTGGTTCTCTCCATGACAGAAATGAACATGGTGTTGGCAATACCGACACCAGCAACTATCAATGATATGGAAGCAATGCCCCCCACAACAAAGGTGAGAATTGAGAATATTGAACTAGTCATCTCAGCCATCTGCTCGCTTGTCAAGGCAGTGATTGTGTTCTCACCGTACTTGTCCTCTAATTTATCCTTAATCCTGTCAGCAATGCTGTCAATGTTATCCGTGTTTGACACTTGGGCGTATATTAGTGTAAGCGTGTCTTTGCCACCAACAAGCTCCCTCATGTCATCCAAGGATATGTAGATGTTCTGGTCGTCCTGGCTGTTGCCAATCGACTTTAGAATCCCAATGACCTTGAACTTCTTTTCCTTTATGTATATTGTGTCTCCGATGCTGACATCTTTCTCGAAGACGTCATTGACAATGCGATAGCCTATTGCAACAACACCGTTTTCCCCTTTATTTATTGTCCTTCCTTCTTCTATCTCAAATATCTTCATTTCCAAGAACATCTTGTTGTAAGCCTCATAAGTTCCTCCGGAAATGTAAGTGGAAACCACCTCGTCCTTGTATTTTACGGGAAGCGTTTTGAAAAGCATGCCAGCCGCCATCTTAATCCCAGATATGCCTTCGACGGTTTTAACATCCTCGTCTGTCAGAGTTTCAGCAGTAAATGCAGACATGTCAAGGCCGCTGCCAGAACCTGGCATGATCATTATCTTGTCAGATCCCATGCCCTCCAACTGCTCGGATATCGACTGCTCCAAACCAATGCCTATTGAAAGCAAGCCTATTATGGATGATATCCCAATAACGATTCCCAAGATTGTCAGAATCGAACTGGTCTTCCTGTGCTTCAAAGTGTCTATTGATATTCTCAAACTCTCTTCTATCATGATTAACGCCTCAATGCATCAACTGGCTGCAGCTTGGCAGCCCTCCTTGCAGGCCATATGCCTGAAATAATCCCGACAAAAAATGAAAACAATAAGCTAAAAATCATCATCTCCGGTGAAACAACTGCTCTGAACGGAACTGGCAGGACACTGCCTGCAAACAGTGTTATTACCTGTGATATTATGAATCCCAAAATGGTTCCTATCAGACCGCCGAAGAAGCCTAACATCCCCGACTCTATCAGGAATATCTCCATGACGTTATAGTTGGTCGCTCCGATAGCTTTCATCACACCTATCTCCTTAGTCCTCTCCATGACAGAAGTGAACATGGTGTTGGCAATGCCAAAGCCAGCAACAACCAGGGCTATTGAAGCTATGCCGCCCAGAACAAAGGAAAGGACAGCAATTATTGAGCCAACGCTTTCAGCTATCTGGTCGCTTGTTGAAGCCTGATAGTAGCCTTCCCCGTATTCGTCGTCAAGTTCCTCCTCTATTTTCTCAGCAATACTTTCCGCCCTGGAAAGATCGGATACCTTGGCGAAAATCATTGTTATGGAGTCTTTGGTGTCAGTCAACTCCCTCAGTTGTTCCATGGGTATGAAAATTGACTTGTCCCTCTGGTTGTTGGCCGTTGACTTTAGAATCCCAATAACCTTGAACTTCTCACCCTTAACATATACTGAATCTCCTATGCTGATTTCCCTTTCAAAAACATCCTCTGCAGCCAGCTTGCCAGCAACAGCAACTCCTTTCTCACCTGGCTTGAAGTACTTGCCGCTATCAATTTCCCACACATTCATCTCCATGAATATCTTCTCCGTGTCCCTTGACCTGACCCCAATAACCTGGCCTATCATGTTCTCTTTTCTGTACCTGATAGGAACTGTCTTGAAAAGAACCCCGAAAGCAGTATCAACGCCATTGACATCCTCAACCATATCTATATCCTTCTCTTGCAAACCCTCGCCAACGAAAGACGCGAAAAAATTCCCTGCGCTTGACACAATTATCTTGTCCGAGCCAATAGCCTCAAGCTGCTGTGTTACAGAATACTGGAGGCCCTCACCTATTGACAGAAGAGAAATTATAGATGTTATTCCAATGATAATGCCCAGCATTGTCAAAGCTGAGCTGATTTTCCTATGCTTCAGGCTGTCAATGGACAGTTCTAGACTTTCCCTGATCAACCAAATCACTTCTTCTTTCTTTTTCTATAGTACCAGAAACCAATACCGCCAACAATAATAATTATGAACAGCATGGAATAGTCAGCAGGTGCGTTCCTAGGCATAGCCTCAACAGTTTTCACAAGAGAATAGCTGGTTTGGAATTTGTCCTTGTAAGAAATTTCCAGAGTGATTGGATACTTGCTGGACACTGCCCTTAAGTCCTGCATAAGATCTATTGTTTCAGAATCGTCAGAATCCAAGCTTCCTATGTAGAACTCCTTGGAACCATAATCAGAAGTTGCCTTAATGGTAACATATTCTGCTGAACCACTCCCCCTGTTGGAAATTGTTATCTCAGCCTCACCAACATTACCATAAAAGAAATTAGCGCCCGAGTCAACAGAAGCAACAAAGTCAGCTTCCCCTGTCACCCTTAACCCAATCTTGTTTGTCTCAGAATAACTAGTACTCTTGGTCTCATCGTAATACATTAAATTGACAACTATTGACTCTATTCCTATTGATGCATCAGGATCAAATATCAGTGGGAACTCTATGTTCTTTCTTCCTGAAGCATCCAAGTTCTGAATCAGAATTTCACCGCTTGAACTGGGAACTATGAACAGTTCGGTCTGGTTCAGTGATATCCTCAGTTCCTTTGCAGGACCGTCGCCGTTGTTCACTATGTCAAATGAAAGCATGGTCTCCTTTCCCGGCTCCACGTCAGCATCATAATAAACATTATCAATCTGCAGTATGGGCAACCTTCTTATTGTGACAGGAATAGAAAGGGTCTTGGTGTATTTGGAAGTCCCAGTGTAGTATTCGACTTTCAAAGTGATGAAGGATGATGTAGAAACAGCGTTGTCATCCACCTTGAAGGACAGGGCAGCCTGCTGCGAAGATCCTGAGTATATGGCTCCTAGCTCCAGATTAGTAACGCCTGAAATCAGTTTTAGATGTGGGCCTAGTGTTGATGTTACAAAAACATTAGTTATTTCTGTAAGACCTGAGTTGGTAAATGTCAATGACAGTGCAACCTCACTCCCAGGCCTCAGAGTTTCTGCTGAAAGCTGCCATGCAATAGTTAAAGATGGTGCTGCCTCTACCAAGCTGACAGAAAGCAGAACCGCGAGCATTAAAACAATTATCTTTTTCATCTTCTTCCTCTCTTAATTATTTGCCCGTCCTTTAAATAAATAATTTTCTTTGAATATTTAGCAATACTCTTGTCATGGGTTATTGTCACAAGAGTTATGCCCTTGCTCTTGTTCAGGTCCTTAAGCATATCCAATATCTCCCCACCTGATTTTGAGTCAAGATTGCCAGTTGGCTCGTCCGCCAGGATAATGTCAGGCTTGTTGGCCAGAGCCCTTGCAATGGATACTCTCTGAATTTCCCCACCACTCAATTGGGAAGGATAGTGATTTATTCTTTTTCCCAAACCAACAGTCTCCAGCAACTCTTCTGCTCTCTTTTCTTTATTCGGGAACTTGCTGAAAATCATTGGCAACTCGACATTCTTCTTTGCAGTAAAATTGGGTATCAAGTTGAAGAACTGGAAGATGAACCCTATGGTCTTTCTTCTTATTCTGGCTATCTGGTTCTCATCCAGTCTTGAGATGTCATTGCCGTTTATGAAGATCTTTCCTTTTGTAGGCTTGTCAAGGCAACCGATTATGTGGAGCATTGTTGATTTCCCAGAACCGCTAGGACCCATTATTGACAATGAGTCCTTCTTACCTATCTCAAGGCTTGCATTCTTCAGAGCATGGACAGGAACACCAGTTGTGCAATAAATCTTGCTGACATTCCTGAGCTCTATTACGGGCTTCATCCTATCAGTTAAATAGCATTTATAGCTTTTAAAAATAATAAATTCTCATGGACGAGACAGAGAAGCTTCTGGAGTTCT
This sequence comes from uncultured archaeon, assembly GCA_964421545.1. Classification (GTDB taxonomy): domain Archaea; phylum Aenigmatarchaeota; class Aenigmatarchaeia; order Aenigmatarchaeales; family Aenigmatarchaeaceae; genus JAFGAZ01. The sequence continues at coordinate 5,794 of CAYQXC010000009.1, forward strand.
ATGAAAGCAAAAGAAAGATGATAAGGTCGTTTGTCAAATCATGCAGTATCAAGGATGACCAGTGTCTTTTTGGGGAACTGTGCTTCTGCATCATGACACCCCAGTCAAGGGCAAAGAACTGCAGGGAAGCTGTTAACAGATTGAAGGCTGACAACAAGCTTTTCACAGCAGACTTGGATGAGTTAAGAGGCTACTTGAAAGGGGTGAGGTTCCCAGAAGTGAAAGCCCAAAGAATCATTGAAGCCAGGGATAAATTACCTGAATTAAAGCAAAGGCTTGATTCAAATCCTACGGAATTAAGGGAGTGGCTGAAGGAGAACATAAAGGGTTTGGGCATGAAGGAATCAGCACATTTCATGAGGAACATAGGCTTCAAGGGCATGGCAATAATAGATGTTCATATTCAGAATTTTCTTAAAAAAGTAGGAGTAATTGAACAGGACAAGAGCCTGACAAAGAAGAGATATCTGGAACTGGAAAATAAATTCTTGGAACTGGCAGATAGATTGAAAATACCTGCTGAAGAGTTGGACATTGCAATTTGGTTATATCAGTCTGGTGAAAAAGATTTCTATGGCTAACCATCCAGCTTGGTTAAATCTCCGTTAAGAATTTTTGGCTGCATAGATTTAATTTCGTCCTTATAGTGCATATCGGGAACATCATTCAACAGGAATACCTTCTTGTCCATCACATGAGCAAAGCCCATCTCAAGAAACGTATTGCCACCAATGTAGTTTCTGATTCCTTTCTTGTCCAGATTTAGAACCAAGACAGCATCAACTTCCCTAATTTTTTCATAGAAATATTTGAGTGTATTCTGCCTTATCATCCTCTTGTAGATATTCCCACTCATCTTTTCTTTTTTTATCTGTTCCAAAGTTACTTTATTGTTTAATATCAAGTCAGAAGTGAAGGGTATTATTACATCATGACTATTTTCTTTCAATTCATCAGAAGCTTCCTTTATTTCTTTTGTAAAATCCAAACTCCCAATTACAGCAATTTTCATATCAATAATAATTAGAAGTGGAGTTTAAAAATTAGCCGCCTATTCTCTTCATGGGTGAAACAGTAAGAAGTGTTGCTATCTTTTCTATGAGGTCCTTCTCATAGGAAATCAGGTCTGTCGCAGTGACAATGCCTATGAGCTTGCCGTTCTCCACAACGGGAAGCTTCTTTATCTTCTTTTCTGTCATCACATCTGCCGCCTCCTCCAAGGTCTTTTCAGGGGAAATAATCACAAGGTCCTTTGTCATTATGTCCTTGACTTTAACAGTAGCAGAATCCTTTCCCTCAGCAACAACGTCCATAAGTATGTCCCTTTCTGTTACAATACCCTCTATCTTCCCAGTCCCAGAAACAACCATCAAAGAGCCGAACCTGTTCTCGTTCATCATTACTGCAGCTTCCTTGACAGTAGAACTAGGCCTGATTGTCTTAACATCCTTGATCATAACTTCTTTGATTATCATCTTTTCACCTAAAACTTTATCTACTTGTCAATTTATAAATCTATTCGATTGAAATGGATTTAAAATCTGTTCTAAATGAGCTAAAACCGAGCAAAAAAGAGTATAAGGAAATGAAGGACTTTGTTGCAAAGCTTACCAGAACAACTGGAAAACTGGAAAAGGATGTGAAACCGTTGGTATGTGGGTCAGTTGCAAAAGACACCTGGGTCTCTCAAAAGAACGAGATAGACTTATTCTTGTTGTACAATCCTAAGATACCTAAAAAAGAACTTGAGAAAAACGGCATGGCTCTAGCCAAAAAAATTGTCAAGGAACTGAAAGGCAAGCACGAGATAGCCTTCGCAGAGCATCCCTACCTCAAAGCAAGGATAGGAAAGTACCAGGTGGACATTGTCCCTGCCTACTCCATCAAGGATCCTGAAAAAATCAAGTCATCGGTTGACAGAACCCCACATCATGTGAAGTTTGTTGAGAAAAACCTGAAGAAACCTGATGAAGTTAGATTATTAAAACAGTTTTGCGTAGCCAACAGGTGCTACGGAGCTGATGTCAAGACCTTGGGCTTCTCGGGTTACCTATGTGAATTACTAATAATAAAATATGGGAGCTTCATGAAGCTTGCCAAGGAAGCCTCCAAGTGGAGGGCGAGGCAAATAATAGTTTTCAAAAACTCCAATAAGGAAGGTGCGAAAAAATTCAAGAGTCCCTTTATTGTTGTTGACCCTGTTGACAAGAACAGGAACGTTGGGGCAGCTGTATCAGTAGAAAAGTTCTACATATTCATCAACGCATGCAAGAGGTTTGTTGACAACCCGAAAAGGGAGTTCTTCTTCCCACCAGAAACAAAACCCTACTCACTAGAAGAGGTAGCAAAGGAGATCAAGAAGAGGGGAACAAGGTGGTATTCAATAAGCTTTGAGAGGCCAAAGACAGTTGAAGATGTGCTCTATCCTCAGATGAAAAAGGGCAAAGGAGCCATGGAGAAAATGTTGACGCATAACGGCTTTGATGTCCTGAGAAGCGACTTTTACTGCGACAAAGAATGTGTGATGGTATTTGAGATGAAGACGTGGCAGATACCAAAAATCACAAAGAACATAGGGCCTGATGTTTACAGCAAGCATGCGGAGGAGTTCCTAAAACATTACAAGCAGAATGAGGTTTTTATTGAGAATGAGAAGTGGGTTGTGGAGGTAGAGAGAAAGTTCACAACAGTCCTGCATTTCCTTAAAGACCTACTTAAAAATTCTGAAAAGGAATTAAGAGAGAAGGGAATACCAAGCAAGATTGCCCCCAAGATAATGAAGGGGAAGATAGCTGGCGGCGGGGACTTCCTGAAGGAAGTGAAGAAGCTGCCAGAGGACTTCAGAGTATTCCTGAGAGAATGGTTTGAAAGGGATATAAACGTGGTTTGAATGCCAGAGCCAATCAACATAACATTTCTGGGAACAGGAGCAGCCATCCCTAATTTGAAGAGGCATCCTGCTGCAATACTTCTGCAGTATGGGTCAGACTACCTGTTATTTGATTGTGGGGAGGGGACTCAACTCCAAATGGAGAAGGTCAGAATCTCGCCAATGAAAATAAAGAATGTCTTCATAACGCATTGGCACGCTGACCATTTCGCTGGTTTGCTTCCATTAATAGAAACACTTCACTTGTCAAGGAGGAACAAACCATTAGATGTATACGGACCCGAGGCTTCCAGATTCATAGACGCCATAATTGAATTAAGCTACTGGGGAATCGGCTTCAGGATAATCCCAAAAAATTGTGGTGAGAAGGATATTGAAAAAATAGTTGAATCAGAATTGTATGATATTTATGCAATAAAGGTCAAGCACTCAGTTCCTGCTGTCGGCTACTGCTTCCAGGAGAAGGATCACTGGAACATTGACATCAAGAAAGCCGAGAAGTTCGGGTTGACAGGAAGAATGATGAGGACAATAAAGGAAGAAGGCAAGATAAAGGTCGGCGACAAGATTGTGAAACTGGAGGACATTGCTGTTAAGAAAACTGGCAGGAAGATTGTCTACTCAGGTGACACTGAAATATGTAAAACACTGCTCGAGTTCTCAAAGGAGGCTGACATACTCATACACGATGCCACATTCGTTGAGATTCCTGAAGAGGGGAGGCCTCATGCCTCTGCTGTTGAGGTTGCAAAGATGGCGAAGAAATACAAGGTCAAGAAACTGATTCTCACACACTTGAGCAGGAGATATAGGTCGAACAAGGAAGTTCTTGATGCAGTAAAGCCCATTTTCAAGGATGCTATTGTGGCGAAGGACACCATGAAAATAACTCTTAAATGATAAAATGGTATTGGAAAAGTACAAGAAAAAAAGAGATTTCACAAAGACCTCTGAGCCTAAACCTAAAATGAAAAAATCCAAAAAGCCAATTTATGTTATTCAAGAGCATCATGCATCGCACTTGCACTGGGACTTGAGATTAGAATTTGACGGCGTTCTGAAAAGCTGGGCAGTTCCAAAAGAACCATCAAAGGATCCAAAGGTAAGAAGACTGGCTGTCCAAGTTGAGGACCATCCGATTGACTATGCCAAGTTTGAAGGTATAATACCTAAAGACCAGTATGGTGCAGGAAAGGTAAAGATATGGGACAGAGGAACTTTCGAACTAATAAATAAAAAAGAAAACAAAATAATCTTCAAGATAAATGGAAAAATACTAAAAGGTAATTATGTCTTGGTGAAGTTCAAGCCTCCGAAAAACTGGCTGTTCTTCAAGAAGAAGGATGATTAAATGAAATTCAATTTTAACGTTAGGTGGAAATTCATTTCAAATAAAAATTCTAAATTGTATATTCACCTTCCAATAAATGATGGAAATCAAAAAATATTATCATTGGAACTTTCAAAGAAACCAAGAAAATTCTTCAAAGAAAAATATTATTCCTATGCAAAATATCTAACAAATAAAAACATTGTTATTGAAGCTAAAATCAAAGCTAACATAAGAAGAATTGACAAGTACAAAGATACTAATGATGTAAGATTCTTGGTAAGAGAACCTAAGTTGTTAACAAGTAAAACCAGAAAATTTGTTAAAGGTTTGTCTAATGCAAGAGAAATCTATGATTGGATTATAAAAAATATCGGTAGACCCAAAGTATTGAAACATTATCTAAAGGATTTAACAAAAGATGATTCTGATGATTTGAGAATGGCTGTATGTAAGAAGAAGGCTATGTGTGGTGGTAAGAGTCTTCTTTTTGTTTCTATGTGCAGGAATTTAGGAATACCTGCAAGAATAGTATCAGGATATTTTATGAGAAATGGTTGGTCTTGGTTGAAGAATTCAAAACTTCATAGTAAATGGTTTGATATGCATATTTGGGCAGAATTCTATCAAAGAGGTTGGTGGATTCCTGTTGATATAAACATCGCTCAGCAGACTGAAAATGATTACTTCGGCAAGTTTCCTAAATACACTTTCAAAAACAAAGACATTAGGTTAGCTGTATCAAAGGGTTCTAGATTTATGATTGATAAAAAAGTAAGATATTCGCTCCAAACATCTCATTTTGATAAGGGAAGAAACCTAAGAATATCATTAGTGATAAAATGATAGTAAAAAAGTCAGAAAGAAAAAAATTCGATAACAGTCCTAAATGTACAGCATATGAGTATGAGACTCATGATAAGGATATCAATACAGCATTAATAGAATTGAGAGGAAGATATCCCGATAAGGGAAGAGTCACCAATAAAATATGTAAAGAGCTTGTTTTTGTTGTTGAAGGTGAAGGAAAAATAGAAATTGATAATAAAAAATTCCCATTACAAAAGGAAGACATGATTTTAGTTCTGCCAAATCAAAAATATTTTTTTGATGGTAAAATGAAAATTGTAGTTTCTTGTTATCCTGCATGGTATCCTGAACAACATGTAGAATGTGATTGAATGAAAATACGTCTAGGGCCGGGGGGAATACCTATGTGCTGCAAGGGAGAGTCTTCTATCTTTGGTATTAAAAAAACGGCTGAGCTGGGTCTGGACGCAATGCAGATAGCCTTCACTCACGGCATCTACATGTCTTTGAAAGCCGCAGAGGAAACAGGAAAAGTCTCCAAAGAGTTGGATGTTGAGCTGACAGTACACGCTCCATATTACATAAATCTGGCAAGTGATAAGCCGAAAGTCATAAAGGACAGCAAAAAAAGAATCCTAGACTCCTTGCACAGAGGGGAAAAAATGGGAGCGGTAGTGGTTGTTGTACATGGTGGGTATTACGGCAAGGATAAAGAAAAGTCAATAAAAATGATTCATGATGCATGTAGGGAAATATCAAATGCAATTGAAAAGAACAATTGGAAGATTAAACTCGGCCTTGAAACTATGGGCAAGCAGAAGTCATTCGGAACTTTGGACGAGATAATATCAGTCTCAAAGGGAATAAAAAATGTCATACCGTATCTTGACCTGGCTCACATCTACGCAGGCAACGGAGGGAATATAGACTACAAGGAAATATTCGACAAGATGAAAGTCATGAAGATGAAGAAGTACCACTCTCATTTTTCAGGAATAAAATACTCCCTAGTCGGAATAGGTAAGGGGAATGAGAAGAATCATGTGACAATGGCTGAGGCGGGTCCTGACTTCAAACCCTTTGCCAAGGAGATACTGAAAAGGAAGATTGACATAACAATAGTCTCAGAATCTCCCGTCCTAGAAAAGGATAGTTTGAAGATGAAAAAGATATTTGAGAAACTAGGACACATGTTCTGATTATTTCTTTTCAATTAAGACGGCATTAACAACTCCGTGCTGTCCCGGACGAGAAACTATCTTGGCCAGACCCAACTCAGTCTTTATCACAGCACCCTTTGTCATGATACCCATCCTAACAAAGTGCGGGTTGGCTGGATTCTTCTCGACATTAAGAATATCCACTACCTTGGCCTTTCCCAAGGCATCAAAAACATTTGCCTTGTCTGCCTGGAATGTTCTCTGCTTTTCTGTATTGCCCAGACATACCAGAGTCTTCCTTGAATCTTCTTCTATTCTTATGGGAAAGAAGTCCCTGCCAAAATCTCTCTTCTTCTTCTTCCTGAGCTTCTTGTACTTCCCACCGGTAAGTTTTCTTTTGCTTTTCACTTGAGTTATTGCCATTCAATCACTATCAAAATTGTACGCAGATATATTTAAATATGTTGACATAATATCTCTTATAGAGTTTAAATTTGTTGATTTTATGACAAGACCATTAGACGTTTTGGATAAAGCAAAAGAAAAGAGAGTAATTATCAGGCTGAAGAACGGAGCAGAGATGACAGGAGTTCTGCAAGCGTTTGATTTGCACTTGAACCTTTGGCTGGAAGGCGCTGAAGAGACAAAGGATGATAAGAAAGTCAAGCTTGGTTCGATTCTTGTCAGGGGAGACACCATAATCTTCGTTTCGCCAGAGTGATAAGGGTGCTGATATGGCAAAGGGAACTCCTTCTTTTGGTAAGCATAATAAAGTTACTCATACTCGTTGCAGGAGATGCGGGAAGCACACTTATCACATAAGAAAGAAGAAATGCTCCCACTGCGGCTATCCTTCATCCAAACTGAGAACTTTCAGCTGGGCATGGAAGAGTATATTGAAAAGGAACAGGAAGAAGTAATTTTATAAAATGCAATTCTTATTTCTTATTTAACGGGCCCATAGCTCAGTTGGTAGAGCGATCGGCTCTTAACCGATAGGTCGAGGGTTCGAATCCCTCTGGGCCCACATCTGATTTTCTTAGAGATAGATGGAGAATATATATAATAACATGTAATATTAAATATTACATAATATTGACTACAAAGAATGGGAAATGGTGCAATGCCTAGAAAATCAATAAAGCGGTCTCTAGGAGACG
>CAYQXC010000010.1:0-12986 GCA_964421545.1 uncultured archaeon
ATTGAGAAGGAGCTTGGTCTCAAAACCAAGAAGGAGATAGAGGATTACGGAATCGACAAGTTCACCACAAAATGCGTTGACAGCGTCCTGAAATATGTTGACATCTGGAAGGACTTGTCAAAGAAGCTTGGCATGTGGATGGACTGGAAGAATCCCTCTTTGACCTTGTCGGACAACAACATCGAGTATGTCTGGTTCTTCCTGAAGAAGTGCCATGAGAAGAAATGGCTCTACAAGGGCGACAAGGTATTGCCTTGGTGCCCCAGATGCGGAACATCACTGTCGTCTCACGAGGTTTCAAGCGGCTATCAGGAAAAGACTCATCCAGCCGTTTATGTAAAGTTCAAGTTAAAGGGCAAGAATGAATCATTGTTGATATACACAACAACCCCTTGGACCTTGGTCTCTAATGTTGCTGTTGCAGCCAATCCCAACGAGGAATACGTCAAGATAGAAGTCAATAAGGAAAGATTAATCTTGGGAAAGGCTCTTCTGGAAATTGTTTTCCCTGAAAAGAACTACAGGATAATTGATTCCTTCTACGGAAGGGAAATGGTTGAGCTGAATTATGATAACCCTATGAAAGACATATTGCCGATACAGTGGGATGTTAATGGCAGGGTCATTCTTTCAGAGGAATTCGTTAGCATGGAGGAGGGAACTGGCTTGGTCCACATTGCCCCTGGGCACGGACCGGAAGACTACCAGCTAGGTATTGAATACAAGCTTCCCATACTGTCTCCCCTTGACGAGAACGGCAGGTTCACTGAGGATGCTGGCTGGCTTAAAGGCAAAGGAGCTAAGGAATCAAATGAATTAGTTCTTGAGAAATTAAGGGAGAGGAACATTTTGTTCAGAGAAGAGAAAGTCACGCACAGGTATCCGTGCTGCTGGAGGTGCAAGGCCGAATTGGTCTACAGGACTGGCAAGGAATGGTTCATCAAATCTGAGGAGATAAAGCCGAAAATGATCAAGGAAGCCAAGAAAGTGAAGTGGTACCCTGAGTGGAATGAGAAGAGCATGATAGACTGGCTAACCAATCTAAGGGACTGGAACATTTCAAGGAAAAGATACTATGGCCTGCCTCTTCCCTTCTGGGAATGCCAGTGCGGTCACCTGGAGGTTATAGGAAGCCTTGAGGAACTGAAGAAGAAGGCTGTCAGCGGCATGGACCAGCTAAAGGAGCTGCACAGACCTTGGGTAGACAATGTCATTATTGAGTGTCCCAAGTGCAGGAGGCAGATGAGAAGAATAAAGGAGACTGGTGACTGCTGGCTTGATGCTGGAATTGTTCCCTTCTCAACACTGAAGTATCACGAGAATAAGAAATATTGGAGCAAGTGGTTCCCTGCAGACTTTGTGACAGAAATGCACGAGCAGGTCAGATTATGGTTCTATTCAATGCTTTTCATGTCAACAACAATTGAAGGCAAGACTCCCTACAAATCAGTGCTGGCCCATGGCATGGTCCTTGACGAGAACAGCAAGGAGATGCACAAAAGCTCTGGGAATGTAATTTGGGCGGACGAGGCTTTGGAAAAAATGGGAGCTGACATAATGAGATGGACGTACTGCAAGCAGAACCCGGGACAGCCGTTGCCCTTCGGTTACACCCCTGCAAAGGAGGTTAGGAGAACTCTGAATGTTCTCTATAACACAGTAAAGTTCATGCAGACTTACATGGAGGCCAACAAGATGAAACCTTCTAAGACAAAAATAAAGGACTCCTCAAATCTGTGGCTCTTGTCAAAACTTCAATTCGTAAAAGAGAATGTCACTGGTTCGCTGGAAGACTTGAAAACTCATGTTGCTACAAAAGCCTTGGAAGATTTCTTCCTCAACGATCTCTCAAGGTGGTACGGACAGGTAATAAGGAACGAAATAAAGCCGGATGTTGACTCAAAGATAAAGGAGGAAACACTGAACACATTCTACAAGGTAAGTCTGGAGCTATTGAAGTTGTTGTCTCCCTTCATACCGTTCATAACAGAGTCTCTATACCAAGATTATTTCAAGGAGTTTGAGAAAACTGAAAGCATACATCTTACTGACTGGCCGGAAACAGAAAAGAAGTATCAAGATAAAGAATTGGAGGATGGAATGGAAATAGTAAAGAAAATTGTTGAACTTTCAAACTCGAAAAGGCATGAGAAAGAAATCAAACTAAGGTACAAGCTGAAGAAACTTATCGTGAGAGCCAAGGATGTCAAGTCGGTCAAGAAGCTAAGCGGCATAATTGAAAAGATGGCGAATGTTGAAGCTGTGGAATTTAAGAAACATAAAGAAGATGAACTGAAAGTTGAGCTGGACACAGAGCCTGATGAAAAGCTGAAGGAAGAGTGGCTGTTAAGTGAATTGACAAGGAAGATACAGGCAAGCAGGAAGAAGCTAGGATTCAACATCAAGGACAAAGTCAAGCTCTATCTAGACGAGTCCTTCAAGAAGCACAAGGATCACATAGAGAGGACAACTGGGACCAAAATAACATTTGGCAAAATAGAGGGCAAGAAGTTCGAGCTTGTATTTGACAAGAAAAAGTACGAGTTCGGTATCAAATAGCCTTCTTTAGAGTGACAATGTAGCCTGCGAGCTTGTTCCTGACAGACTTGTGCTGAGCTACTTGCATCTCGTCCAAAACCTTCTTGTTATTCTCAAAGTCTTTATTGAACTTGTCTCCATACTCTTCCACCAACTGCTTTGCTGTTGACTTTATTGTCTTTGTTCTTATTCTTCCCATTCAATCACCGTAACCTTTTATTCTTGTGGGGTTAATAAATAACTTATGCACTACCTCGCTATAAGCGTTGCGGGTCTCTTTGTACTTAATGAGAAGAATAAACTATTAAAGCATGTAGCCTTTGAGAAAAACCCGGAGAAAATAGCTGAAAATCTCAACAACTTTGATTTAGGGAAAGACTTTAAAGAATTAAATGATTTAAAGAAGGAATTCAAGGACTTAGTAACAGAGCAGCCCAACCAGGCAACTGACTATTTCAAAAGCAACATGAGAAAGATTATTCTGGATACTAATTTTGTCAGGGATGACGCTGAACTGAATAAATTGATAAATGCTGTCTCAATTGAAAGGGCCAAGATGAAAATATCAAAGATCGAGAGGAGGGACAAGCTAGTAGTTCAAACCGTATCAGCCCTGAACGACCTGGAAAGGATTCTCAACACAATGAGCGAGAGGCTTAGGGAATGGTATGGCCTGCACTACCCTGAATTGGACGTGAGTGAGCATGAGAATTTCGCGGAAAAGATAGCCAAGCACGGAAACAGGGAGAACTTTGAGAAGTTTGCCAGGAGCATGGGCATGAAGCTGAAAGAAGAGGATGTTAAAATACTTCAGGAATATGCCAAATCCCTAAAGAACATGTACGTCCTGAAAAGGAGCATGGAGAAATATTTGGATAGTGTTGTTCCTGAGGAGATGCCGAACCTCAATGCATTGTTGGGAAGCACTCTTACAGCAAGGGTTCTGGCACTGGCTGGGTCTCTGGAAAAACTGGCCAAGATGCCATCATCGGCTGTCCAGTTGCTGGGAGCTGAAAAGAGCCTGTTCAGGTTCTTGAAAGATAAAAAAATCAAAAGGCCGCCGAAATTCGGCTTGTTATTCATTCATCCTGACATATCAACTGCGAAAAGGGAACTGCAGGGCAAGATTGCCAGATTGCTGTCAAGCAAGCTGACAATAGCGGCAAGGGCAGACTTCTACACCAAGAATGACATTTCAAAGGAACTTGTAAGGAGCTACAAGGAGAAGCTGAAAAGAATAAGGGGAGAGAGATGAGGGAGATAGAAATTGAGATTGAAGTCAATGATCTTGAACCAATCGAAAAAAAATTAATAAAAATAGGGGCTCATTTGGAAAAAGAGTTCTCAATGAGGGATGTTTATTTCGGTAAGGAGGATTTTTACAAAAATATAAGAAGGAGACTGAGAGGGATAGGTAACAATAAATACATATTCACATTGAAGTCTCCCAAGTTTTCTAATGGGGTTCAAATCGCTGATGAGGAAGAGAGAGAAGGTGTAGGCTTCAAAGAGGAGTATGAGAGATTAACTAAAAAATACGGCAAGCCTGTAATAGATGTTGAATTGTATGTCAAGAATTTTAGTTTAGGTTCATCTATTGTTGAGTTAAGGGAAGCCAAAAATCTTTTCAATTATGTTGAAATCTCTGGAGAGTCTGTGGAACAGATAGAAAAAATAAAAAATGAACTTAATATAGAAGGTAAGGTGCTTACAGAAGGTGCCTTGAACATGGGCTTAGAATTAAGTGGCCTACCAAAAATAGTGATTAAATGAAAGAGCTATCCTCAGGTGTTTTTCTAATAGATGGTAATCTAGCAACAGAGAATCCCATCAAGGATTACAGGCCTTTTAATGAAGATGTATTAAAAATAAAGAACAGGGAATTCAGGGTTTGGAACCCAAGGAGATCCAAGCTCGCTGCCGCAATATCAAAGGGAATAAAGTCTGTTCCGATTTCCGAGGGAACAAAGATGCTTTATCTTGGAGCGGCACACGGCATGACACCTAGTTACATATCCAACATAGTAAAGGAAACAGGAATAATTTACGCGGTCGAGTTCTCCGAAAGGTGCTTCAACGAATTGATACCTTTAACCAACAAATACAGGAACATAATCCCGATTCTTGCAGACGCGAGAAAGCCTGAGACATATTGCTGGATAGAGAAGGTGGATGTTGTCTTTGCAGATGTTGCCCAGCCTGACGAGACTGAGATAGCAATCAGGAACTGCAAGGAATTTTTAAAACCAAAAGGATACTTACTCCTGTCAATAAAGTCAAGGAGCATAGACATCACCAAATCCCCTGGGAGAATATACAAGGAAGAGATTCAGAAACTGAGAAAGGCTGATTTTGAAATAGTTGACTGGAAGACTCTGGATCCCTTAGAAAAGGCCCATGCCTTCATAGTTGCCAAGTTCAAGACTTGATTTCTAAGAACCTTTCAGGAAGAAGCATACTGCATCTTACCACTAACAATTATTTGAAAATTAATAAATAAAAACGGAACCTAGCTCTCATTAAGAGAAAAGATAATCTCTTAGGAAACTAACTAAAACCTTCTTGGTCTTTTCTTAGCAAAACAATCTCTACAAAATACAGGCTTACCTTCTGTTGGCTTAAAAGGAACTTCACATTCCTTTCCACACTCAGAACAAATGGCTTTATGCATTTCTCTTGGGCCTCTGTCAAAACTCCTACCTCCGCCCCTGCCTCCGCTAAAGCCACCTCCGCTTCCGCCTCTTCTGTTATCAAATCGTCTGTTTCTATCGAATGGCATTTTCATTACTCCTCATTTTATTATAATGAAGTGTTTGTCGTAACTATTTAAATGTTTATTGTACTACTGCTTAGAAAAAGAATTATTCAGAAGTTTCACCAAAGGTTTTTGAATATGGGTCCTCTACATCAATTAGTTCTTTTTTGATTCCAAAATCTTCTATTTTTACTGCAGTATCTACACTTCTCATCTCATTTTTAAAAGGTATAAAACTTGCTTCTTTTTGATTTTTTCCCTTGAATCTGTGTTCATAATGTATTACCTGAACTCCATTATAACCATCACCTTCTAAATCATAAATTTTTATAATTTCTGTTCCAGATGGAAGTTCTAGAGGACCTTTATAGTCTGGTCCAACATGAATCGATGTTATAGCAGCATTAACAGGTTTACCTGGTATTTTCATCATGGTTGGAACAATATTGAGTCCTTCATCCAATATTTTCAAACTATCTCTTTTACCTTCCATATATTGTTTCAGAATAGTAAGCGCCTTAGGATTATAAGCTCTAGGTCCTTTTAAGTTTCTTCTCATCTTATTAAAGGGAGCAGATGTAAACTCTGCAAGTTCTGTTTCAGATAGAAAGCCTTCTGTCGTCTCTAAAGGGAAGTAAAAGCATTTACCTAGACCTTTAAAGGGGTTTATTGTTTCCATAATCATACCTGAATGTAGAATGCAAAATTATTTAAACCCTTTGAATTCCTAGAAAAAGGAAAATGTGCAGAGGGCCGGATTCGAACCGACGAACGGACTAACCGATAAGATCTTGAGTCTTACGCCTTTGACCAGACTTGGCTACCTCTGCTTGTAGAAAAGTATTTTTCCAACTAATATAAAATTAACTAAAACAATAAAGAAAAAGAAAAAGCGGAACTAAAAATTAGATTATAAGTCAACTGCCCTGAGTGTTGCTCTCTTGTTTCCCTTTGCTCTTACAGAAGCCTGTTTGATAACTTCCTCGACTTTCTTGTCTAAAGCGCCATAAAAGTCTCCAGAGACTCTTACACCCTTTGCAGCTTTCTTTACTTTAGATCTTACAATTAAACTCATCAAATCACCTTCTTTATTCATATTTTCTAATGCTTTTAAAGCTTTTCTAAAAGTGCTAAAAACGAGGGTTTAGGGGCTCGTTAAATATGAATTTAGAAAAAGTAAATTCACAAGAACCCTGCGGAGGCTTGGTCAAATGCCACTGTTTAATATGCATCATCATGATGTTCATATTTTAAAATTCTTAGCACCCTGTCAATTATTTCATATATTAAAACAAACGACCCGATATGAACTCTATAACAACCAGCCAAATTACCAGTTAATGGTTTTCCTATTTCCGGGTTTTTTCGTATCTCTTCTATTTTTTTATGTATATGACTTAATTGTTTGGAATCTTTTTTATTTAATTTCTTAAACTTTTTAACAACCTTTCCTTCTATTTCTAATTGATACAGAAAATCACTTCTTTAACCCAAATTCTCTAGCAAAGTCGTCTACTTTCACAAACTTACCGTTTTTTCTAACCTCTTCAATTTCTTCTACAAATTTAGGTCTTAATTGAGGTTCAAGACGACAAGCCCCAAAATCTCTAATTATAAATTCCAAAGCTTTATTTTTATTACTGAATCCATGTTGAGCTTTTACAATCCCTATTACTCTATTTTCCTCTTCATTTAGTTCAAAATTCATCTTTATCGTCTTCATAAAATCCTCTTTTCATCATTTAATAATAATTAGTAATATTTAGTAACTATTACTAATAAATAATAATAGTTAGTAATATTTAAATCTATCTATTAAGATTAAATCTTTATTTATAATAAAATTTTGGTCTTATTTTTTCAAATGAGCTACCTTTTAAAACACAAAAATAGATGACAAATAGTCAAAGAGATTTCTAGAATATGATTGTAACTATGGACATTTCTCACACTTTCTAATGAAAAACTAAACTTTTTTTGTTTAATGGGTTTTGAACGAAAAGTAAATGCCCCCAGCGGGATTTGAACCCACATCCTGAGCTTACCTCATTCATCTTTGAGTCATATCCTTCGAAAATGAATTCGAAGGGCTCATGTCCTTAGCCGGATTAGACGATGGGGGCTTGTTAAGAATTTGTTGTCTTAACGCATTTAAATGTTTTTGTGGGCCGGGAGAGACTCGAACTCTCGATATCCACCGTGTGAGGGTGGCGTCATAGCCGCTAGACCACCGGCCCAAAATGAGCGCCGAGAGAGGGATTTGAACCCTCAAGGGCTTGCGCCCACTAACTTAGCAGGCTAGCGCACTACCAGGTTATGCGATCTCGGCTAATTAAAACATCTGATAGGAATTTATATATTTGTGATGTAATTTATTATTATCAATTGGAGGAATTATAATGGTTGTAACAGTAAAAAATCTTTCAGAGGTATTTGGCAAGGACGTTTTCACCAACAGGGGAGTTTTCTGTGGAAGGGTGGCTGACATCGAGGTCAACCTTTCAAAGTTCAGGATAAATGCTCTGGTAGTCCAGACTGGAAAGGGCTCTTTTTTGGCAGACATGGTTGGCGGCAAGAAGGGTGTTGTGGTTCCGTATCAGCTGGTCACCAGTGTGGGAGACGTTGTCATAATAAAGCACATAACGCCTACAATGCCAGAATCCGCGCCTGAGGAATTCGAGTCTACTGAAGTTTAGCCTTGACGATCTCGGCAAGGGAGTGATATATCAGTTTTCCTGCCATCAGGGTATGAGTGGTATTTTTTGTTGGAACAAATTCTACAAAATCTATTGCCACAAGGTTCTTCGCAAGAGCCCTTACTCCGTCCATGACCTGCTTGAAGGTCAACCCATCAGGCTCCGGGTTGCTGACAGCAGGCATTATTGAGGAATCAAGAACATCAAAGTCTATTGACAGGTAGGTGGGCTCGTTTATCTTTTTCAAGTCCTCCAAAGTTGCAATCTTTATTTTCTTAGCTTTGACGAACTCTGTCTCTTTCTTCGAGAACGACCTGACCCCATACAAAATCGTCTTGAAGCCCTCCTCGGCTATCTTCCTAGTAACGCTGTCAAACCTAAGCTCGCCCGGCTCGCAGTCAGGATGTGCGTCAAAGCTGACAAAAACCTTGGGCTTCATTGTCTTGACGCCAACATATGATATTGAATGGTCACCGCCAATGATAACGGGGAATTTGCCGTCAATCCTCACCTTTGCCTCGATAATCATCTTGTCATAGTTCTTAGGCAGGATGTTCCCCACGTCAACCAAGCCGTGCTCCTCCAAGTCAATCCCATTAATGAAAGTCTCCATCCTCGGAAATACTCTCCTGATTTCCAATGGAGCATTGTGAGAGCCCCTCCCGAAAATCTTCCTGTCCAGCAGAATGCCTATAAGCTCGAAATCCATAAGTATATTTTGAAGCCCTAAGTTTAAAAGAATTATATTTTGGAATAAATTGATAAGTAAGAAAACACAGATAAATTCTATGGTTGAGTTTTTCATAGAAACAGCAATAGACAAACTCATTAAACTTCTTAGGAAAAGGGAAAGAATCAGGATAAGCGAGGCTGCCAAAATCCTGAAAGTAAAGCAGAAGCAGATAGACGAGTGGGTGTTTACGCTTGAGGACAGGGGTATAGTGGATCTCAAATACCCTGTTTTCGGGGAGCCTGAGGTTGTAATTAAGAAAATTACGCCTGAAGAGTTGGAAGATGAGAATGAAAGGGAAATTGAGATTGACACCAGGATAATACCTGGGAAGCCCATCAAAAAGAGGGAAATGCCCAAATTCAAGCATAGTAAAATACCTGAGGAGAGAGAAACAAAATATGAAGGGGAGGAACTGGAGTCCCCAGAGTACGCTGACATCGTAAATGAGTTGAAATCGCTCCAGGACAAAATATCTCGAATGGCACAGAAGAGATATGAGGAGGGAAGCCCTTCAAGTCTTTATGTGAATGAGAAGCTCAAGTTTTTGGAAGGCAAGCTGCACCAGCTGTCTAGAAAAACCGAGGGTGAGGAAAAACTGTATGAAACAGAGAAGGTCATACTAGAAAAGATAGAGGCAATAGAAAAAAGGTTGAACAAGGAATCTAAAAATAAAAGAAAGAAAAAACTAAAGATAAGTGGTACAGATAATGTCTGAATACAATAACACTTCAAAAAGGCTGGAATCCATAGAGAAAAAGCTCTCAGAACTTAATCGTGAAATGGACATGGCCAAGTACAAGGAGGAGCTTTTCGAGATTCTGCTCATAATATCAACACAGAAGGACAAAGAGAAGATAAAGATCTACCTGAGCTTCTTTGAGAGGCTTATCAAGGTCATGAAGTCAAGAAAATTGTGGGACGAGGTTGACGAGGAGCTCCTAAAGGACGTTCTTAAAGGCGTGGCTGAGAACTGGAGGGAATATAAAAGAGAGGAGCTGGCAAAACTATTTGAATCCTGGCTGGAAAAGAATATAGTAGGCGGTGATTAGTTTAATGGGTTTGTTCGGAAGGTCGAAAAAGCGTGCTTCAAGGAAAAAACCTAGGAAAAGGGCTAAAGGACCGAAAAAGGTCAAGAGACGCATAAAGAAAAAGATTAAAAGGGTCAGAAGAGTAAAACCTAAGATTAAAAAGAGGGTCAGAAAGATGAGAAGAGTCAAAAAAATCAAGCCTAAAGTTAAAACAAAGAAAAGAATGGTTAAGAAAGTCAAGAAGCCGAAAATAGTAAAACCCTCATTCAACAAGATGCCTGACGATAAGGCATTTGAAATCTTGAAGAGATTCAGAATAAAAGTTCCTGCTTACGCTTTCTGCAAAAACGAGAAGCAACTGGAAATGGCCTTGAAAAAGGTGGGCTATCCTTGTGTCATGAAAGTATCAGGGGACATACTGCACAAAACAGACGTCAGCGGCGTGAGAACCAACATAGCCAGTGAGGAAGAGGCAAGGAAAAACTTCAACGAGCTTATCAAAATCAAGGGCTCCCAAAAGGTGCTGGTCCAGAAAATGGTTGAAGAGGGATATGAGATAATAGTTGGCGGCAAGAAAGACCCCCAGTTCAACAGGGTAGTTGCCTTGGGTGCAGGAGGAATTTTCACAGAGTTTCTTAGGGATGTTAGTTTCAGGATCGTCCCCTTGAGCAGGGGAGATGCAGAGGAGATGTTAAGGGAAGTAAGGTTCTCTGATATTTTATTAAAGGGCTTCAGGGGGCAAAGGCCAGCCAATCCGGACTCAATAGTGAACGCCATTCTGGCTGTCTCCAGGATAATGGAAAGATATCCCAAGATAAAGGAGCTTGACATCAATCCTTTGTTTGCGACATCAACAAATGCCATAGCCACAGATGTAAGAATAATTCTAGAATAAAAAATAATTTCTTTGGAGAACTTTTAATATACTCTTGTTTTTAATCAATATTTCTGGGTCGGGTGCCAGACAAAGTCTTCGGAAATACCGTTCAATTTCACTTCAAAATGCTCCCCACACTCATTGCAAAAGACCTCCGTGTTGTTAAGATCTACTTTGAACTTTTTTTTGCAACAGGGACAAGAAACAATTTTGCTGTTCTTGACAAATTCTTCATCAAAGAAAGTGTCTTCCATAGGAAAGAAATACTGCCCACATATATTTAACCTTTTCTAGAACCTGAATACGCTTTTATATTTCATTCTTCTAATATTTTTTAGGTGAATTAGTGGTTGAAAAAAAAATAATTGGCAAGATAGTACACTTCTATCCCAAGATATCAGTTGTTGTAGTTGAATTAGAAGACACCCTTAAGGTTGGAGACAAGATATCTATTGAGAGAGAGTCTGGTTCCTTTGAGCAGGTTGTTGACTCAATGCAAATAGAGCATAAAAACATCCCAGAAGCAAAGGCCGGAGATGCGATAGGCTTGAAGGTCACTGAAAGCACAAGAGAGGGAGCCAAGGTCTTCAAAATCTTAGAATAAACGCATGAATACAAATAAATACAGAGAAACCCATATAAGTAGCCATGTCATTGGAGAAATTCTTTAATCCGATTTCTATAGCTGTCATTGGTGCAAGCAGAACACCGGGTAAAATAGGCTATACTATTCTGGAAAACCTTAAATATTCTTTTAAAGAAAAATTATACCCTATAAATCCGAATGCAGGCGAAATATTAGGTTTAACATCTTATTCATCTGTATTAGATGTTGAGGAGCCTATTGACCTTGGCATAATAGTGGTGCCTGTTGAATTAGTCAAAGATGTTATTTTGGAATGTAAAAAGAAGAAAATAAGGTCTGTTATCATAATATCTTCAGGTTATTCAGAGATAGGAGAGAAAGAAAGGGAATTGGAGCTTAAAAATATAATTAATAAGAGTAAAATGCGTGTTATGGGACCCAACTGTACAGGAGTATATAAAAAGGATTTAGACATGTTATTCTTCCCTAGAAAGAGATTAAAAAGACCTCCTTTAGGTTCTATTTCATTTATAACACAGTCTGGAGCATTTGGTTCTATTTTACTAGATATAATGGCTCATAATGGAGTTGGGGTCTCAAAGTTCATATCCATAGGCAACAAGATAGATGTGGACGAGATAGACCTTATCAACTATCTAGAAAAGGATTTGAAGACTCGTTGCATTGCTATTTACCTAGAATCAATTTCTGACGGCAATAAGTTCATAAAAACAGCCAGAAAGGTTGTAAAGAAAAAGCCTATTGTTGTTTTCAAGGCTGGCAAGACAGCAAAGGGAAGCGAGGCTGTTGCTTCGCACACAGGAGCCCTGGCAGGCGAGGCCAAGATTTATTCTGCTGCTTTCAAGCAGGCTGGAATAATAGAAGCTGAGTCATCAGAGGAGATATTTGACTTTTCAAAAGTTTTGGCCAATCAGCCAGTACTGAAAGACAATAAGATAGCCATTGTGACTGACGGCGGCGGCTTTGGCATAGTGGCTACTGACGCAGCTGTCAAATGTGGACTGGAACTTCCTCAGTTTGATGACAGCTCTGTAAAGGCCTTGAAGAAGAGCCTGCCTGAATACGGCATAGCAAAGAACCCTGTTGACCTCACAGGCGACGCAACTGTTGAAAGGTACCAGAAGGCGCTTGATATTGTTCTAAATGATAAGAATGTCTCTGGGGTTGTTGTGATTGCCCTGATGCAAATCCCGACCCTGACAGACGACATTGTAGGCGTGCTGAGGGATGCCAAGGCCCATGGCAAGCCAATTGCGGTCTGCTCTGCTGGGAGCGACTACGTGATAGAAAGGAACAGGAAGCTCGAGATGTATGGAATCCCTGTCTATCCAACGCCCGAGAGGGCTGTCAAGGCATTGAAAGTTCTTCTTGAGTACGGAAAGGTATTGAAGAGAAAGTAATTGATTGTTAATTGGGTTATATTTTTATCTGGCTTACTACATGTTCAATTGCCTTCTTGACATCTTCAGGTTCTCCTAAGTAATAATGTTTTATGGGCTTCAATTTTTCATCAAGCTCATAGACCAGCGGTATGCCAGTTGGGATATTGAGGTTTAAAACATCCTCATCAGAGATGTTGTCAAGATGTTTCACTAAAGACCTAAGACAGGTTCCATGACCTGATATAATTACTCTTTTCCCTTCTTTCAGTGTTGGAACTATTGTATCATGCCAGAACGGCAGAAATCTTTCAAGGGTGTCCTTCAGGCTCTCAGAAAGAGGAATTTCATTTTCACTTAAACCCTTGTATCT
>CAYQXC010000011.1:0-12700 GCA_964421545.1 uncultured archaeon
ATTCCTACAAGAATATAGCCTACTATCTGTGCTGGTTCAAAGTCTTGGAAGAAACCTGCAATAACAATTCCAGCTGTAACAAATGCTAAACCAGTCCTCATAAAAGATAATATTGTTCTCTGTTTAGAAAGCAGAACTTGCTGTTCTTGTAAAATTTCTATCTTAGATTTTCTTTTAGGCATAATCTTATTTCAACTATTTTGATATAAAAACTTTTGCCTAGGTTATTTCCATATAAGATGATACAAGATAGGAATAATTTTGATGTTTTTAAATTGCTTTCTATTACACTATTATACAGTGATTAAATGGTAAATCCAGGTTATCATGGAGATGAAAATGCTTTAAATATAACTCCAGCAGTACTTTCTGTAAATGTTTTCCTAAAATTAAGAGACGCAAAAATTATTGATGAAAAAAGAAGAATGGGGTTTGTATATTCATTTGATATGCACCCTAGAAAAATAGAGAAATATGTTAAAAAATATATTCAAAATACTGAGGCATATGATGCTAAGTTTCCTCCAAAAACCGATAAAAGCAAGGCTACATTTGGTGATGTTATCGGAACTAAAGCCTCAGTTAAATCTTCAATTGATTCTAAAAAGCTAAACATAACCATAACACCGTCAAAGTTTAAACTAGAACCACAATGGGCACCTGAACTCTGCACTGTATATTCAGGAACGAATTTCCCAATAGTTGAAAATGGAAATCTGTTCGTAGAGTATAGAAGTCTAGATTTTCATCCAGATAAGAACGTACCGCAAGAACACATGCCAAAAATAAAGCATATTGAAACAGAAATAAAAAACGGAATTTTGGAAAGAGAATGGAAAAAATTGTATGAAGAAACTAAAAAATTGGGGCTATGGTAGGTTTGAAACTTTTGCCATTCTGGCATTTTTAGTTCTCTTCCATATTTCTAAAAGCCTGTCGTATTTTGCTTTCCTGACCTTTCCATGAATGCTGCATTTTATCATAGGAGAGCCTATGCCGACAGCCAGGTCGGAAATGAAACTGTCCATGGTCTCTCCGGACCTGTGGGAAACCACCGTTGAAAACTTCGACCTCTTAGCCAGCTTAACAGTCTCAAGAGTCCTTGACACAGTACCAGCCTGGTCGGGCTTTATTATTATGCCGTTTCCAGCCTTCTTCTCTATTCCCAATTGAAGTCTTTTGGCCTGAGTCACAAACAAGTCATCGCCAACTACCATGCAGCCAGCCTTTCTTGTAAGTTCCGTCAGGTGCTTGAAGTCGTCCTCATGGAACGGATCCTCCACATATTCTATATTATAAGTTCTTATCAGATTCAAGACAAACTCCAACTGCTCTCCGGGGGAGAGCCTCCTGTTGAGGTGCTTGTAGTTATAGAAGCCGTCTTCGTAAAATTCAGACGCAGCGAAATCTATGCCAATCCCAACATCCTCCCTGTTTGCCACTGCGTACAACAGTTCCAATGCCCGGATATCGTTCATCTTGCACATCCAAGCTCCCTCGTAATTGTTCTTTGCCTTGATTCCGTGGGATTTCAGTATTTCTCCAAACTCTCTCCATATTGACATGTTGGTTTCAATTGCCTCTTTCATTGTTTTTGCTTTCTTCGGAAAAACCAAGAACTCCTGCTCTGATGTGTAGCCCTTGTGGACGCCTCCGCCAATCACATTCCCCAGAGGCAATGGGAATGTCTTTGTCTTGGGATTGAGAAACTTGTAGACATTGTTCCTTGAAACAGATCTAAGGCCTGCAATTGACAATGATATGGAAAGGTGAGCTCCCATGTTTTCAATTCCTATGTCCTCAATTATCCTGTCAATGTCCTTCTCATTTCTCTTGATGAACTTCTTCTTGACTTTTTTGAAATTCCTCAAAGCATTTCCTATGCTCAAAGCCTTGGCCTCATACTTGCCCTCGGAGGTTCCAGAAGCCGCAGAAGCAGTGTAGGTTCCTTTGTCTGTCTTGAGAACAACTTTCACTGTTTTCTTTTTGCGAGAATCAAGAATTGGGAATGTTCTGATGCCCTTTATCATGATACTAAATTCGGATTTCCTTTATAAATTACTTCTTTTGACGTCAATCGGTATTATTCCTTTCTCAAACTCAAGCTCAGCGATTTTGATGGGGTCCTTCAGTTTTGTCTTTGCTATTAGCGGAGCCCCCCTTGATATCTGCAGGGCCCTTGCCCCGATAATCCTTGCCCTTTCGAACCTTGTGTATCCCATTTTCATAGCATCACTAATTTCAGATTATTATTTGAAACTATTCTATATAAACCTTATTAGTCTATCTTCTTCTCATTCTTCCCCTGTTCAGCCGCATGTATTCAAGATAGGAGTAGGCAACCAGATAGACGGAGCCTATTATTACCGGGGCAATAACAAGAGCTATCCCGTAGTCAGGAACCAGCATTGAAAAAATGGCGATTATGCCGGAGGCCTTGAATATCTTGCCGCCCCTTTTGTTTACCTTGTTCCACACTCTCTCGTCGCTCAGGGTCCAAGGAGTCCTTATCCCTATAAACCAGTTCCTCTTTGAGTTCTCTGCCATTATACCCGCATAATAGAAAACCAAACCAATGGGAGGTATTATGAGCTGCACCATGTCAAATCTTACTCCTAGGTTCCAGAACAGGGTTAGCAGTTGTATGTAGAAAAGGAATAATAAAATAAACACAATAAAGTTGTTAAAATAATTTTTGAATTTCTCTATGTTCTTCTTGAGGGGGTCTATCTTGGGTATTATCATTAACACTGCTAATAAAACAGAGGAAATGACGGGCATTAAAAACAGGCCCCAGAACCTTGACATGTAGCCGTCCACCTCGCCCTGTGCGTTCCAGTGGGAAGCTAGATTTTCCGGCAACTGTGGATAGAAGTACATGCTTGTCAGAAACGAAACCAAAATAATCATCAGGCATGCTATAATGCTGTTTTTCATAAAAATATAATGAACTCTAAATATAAAATACTTCAGAACTAGCCAATGTACTTCAGCTCTTCGGACTTCTTTTCCTTCTTGATTTGGTCTATTGCCTGCTTCTGGATGCTTTCAAGCTTTTTGATGAAGTCGTGCATCGCCTTTACCTTCTCGTCAAGCTTTGATAAATCAATTTTTATTTTGAGCATCTTCTTTATTACTCCCAGAACAGCCTCGGCAGCAGTGGGATCTGTTATAATCGGGAAGCCAGTTGTCTCTCCTAGAAGAACCATTCCCTTTATTCCATAGAGGTTTGACAAGCCAACTAACAGGCCTGAGGCACCTACAATGGTCCCTATCTGACCGCTTATGTCAAAGTTAATCCCAATCTTCTTGTATTTCTTTAGCATTACAGTATCTGTAACAGAGCCGTAAACCTGAGGCTTCTCAGAAACCTGACCTGTACCAAAGCCGCCAACAGTTATCACCTGCTTGCAGCCCAATTCCTTCAGGAATTCCAGTATCTTGCCCACAACCTCGTAGTGTCCCTTGGGGTCGTATGTCTGGCAGTCTCCTATAAGCATTATCAAATCCCTGTCCTTTCCCTTGCAGTAGTAGAACTCGTTCTTCAGGGTGTGGATCATGTTGTTGTGTATCATTACGAACGGGAAGAAGTAAGGCGAGTACAAGTCAGCGAACTTCTTGGCCTTTAGCTCATGAACCATGTAGCCGATTGCGATCCTTCCTATGTTGCCTATTCCTGGAAGGCCAACAAGACAAACAGGATTTTTCAGCTTTGGTATTTTCTCAGCAATAATCTTTGTCTCAAGCATGATAAACACTTTCGGTTTCGCTCAATTTAAATGTTTGCCTTATAAACCTTTATTAATTTTATTACTGACACTATTGCCCAGGTGGTGTTAAGAACCATAAAGGGGATAACATTTTCTAAATATGCATAGTAGAACAGGAACAGGCTGCCGAAAATATTCAGACAGAGGTTGAGCTTTGACGCCTCTTCTATGATGTCAAAGAGGTCTAGGAAGAATGACAGCAATATGGAGGAAGCTCCTATAATTCCAAAAATTATTGGTTCGATCATTTTGACATCCTCCTATACTTCCCGTATTTTTTCTCCTTTTCAATGGAGAACTTGGGGGGATGAGCGCTTACTGACTTTTCCTTGCATTCAGAACATATGTCTGCCATGGTGTATTTGTTGCATTTGGGGCATTTCTTCAGCAGCATTCAACCAACTTTTAGTGTTCCTTCCCCGTCAAAGTTTTTGATGTTGCTGATTATTTCCTCGCCGACTTCCCTCAGCTTCTTCTCGCCTGACTTGGCGTCCTTTGTCTTTAAGAATATGGAATATTTCGGAGCTGAAATGTACTTTGAATTGACTCCGTGCTTTTTCTCGGCGTCCTTCAGGACTTTCTTAATCATGTTGACACCGTCCGGCCTGTAGCATTTCAGCTCTATCACGCCCTTTATTGCTGTCTCCTTTAGCTCCATCTGCTCCTCTGCCACTTCCTTTATCAGCTTTGCCCATTTCTCGGGTATGCCCTTCTTGATCAATATCTCGTATTCCTTTTCTGTCAGGGACATTTGGAACGGCTTGAACATCTCGCCGAAAATGTCTTGGAGCTGGTATCCTATTTCACTGTAAGCCTTTTCCAAATCAATATTGGCCTTTTCTGCCAGGGTCTTGAGCATCTTCTCAGCTTTTATCTCCCTCTTGTAATCCTTCATCTTCTTTTCAGTGTCGTATTTCTTGACCCTTTTCAAGCTCAAAGTAATGTGGCCCTTCTCCTTATCAATTCTCATTACCATTACAACGACTTTCTGTCCAACTCTAACAAATTTCCTTATGTCCCTTACCCACTTGCCGGCAATCTCAGAAATATGAATCATGCCCTCTTTCTTCCCGTACTCGTCCAAAGAGACAAACGCAGAAAAAGGGTTAACCTTGACTACAGTTCCTAATACTATTTCACGCCTTTCCGGCCATTCTCCTTTCTTAGGCATAAACATTTTATAGAACGAGAATATTTAAGCTTGTTAGAGGACTTGCAGAACTTTCGATTTAATTTTAGCCTTCCCACCTGTTGCGCTTGTCAGCTCCTCTCCACACACCAAGCACTTGACATTGGTGGTGGCCTTGTTGAAAATAACCTGCTCGTTGTTGCACTTGGAGCAGACTACTTTCAAGAACTTGCTCTTTGTCTTGGGAACCTTTTTCTTCATCATAATCTCTTCTTAAGCTCAAACTTTTTAATCCTAAAGCCCTGCCCTATTGTATGCTCCTTCTTGCACTCCTTGCACTTGTATCTTAAATCCAATTTTCTTGTTGGCTTGGCCCTTCCCTTTGGGTTTGACTTAGGAAAGCTACCAAAGCCCTTCTTCTTTCTGTCAACTCTTCTCTCGCCCTGCGCCATCTTCCTTCTCTTCTTGCCCACGCCAATTCTCCTCAAGGTGTGCATGGTATGCTTCCTGCAAAACGGGCAGTATCTTCTCTGCGTTTTCGGTATGTCCATTTAATCACTCTAAAATGTTTTCAGCGACCTTCCTTGTCAAAAGCACATTGCCTATTTCCTCAGGCAGTGTTATTACATCCCCTGCCTTTAAAGGCCCGTAGGATTCAAGGTTGGATCCCACGAATCTTGGCAAGTTGCTCAATATTTTAACCATTAGTTTGCCTTCGGGTTTTATAAGCTTTTGTTCAACCACTTGCTTGGGTTTTAATTCCTCGACACTCTTCTTGGCATCCTCAATCTTCTCCTCGACAATGTCCTCGTAGCTTCTGAACTTCTCTTTCATATTGTTCCTGAAATCTTTTAATGTCTTTACTATCTGGTCAAAGAACTTCCTCTCCTCGTCGCTAAGGTTTGTCGGCGGGAGGTCGCCTCTGACAGTTCTCAAAGCTGAGAGAACAACTTTCTTCTGCCTCCTGTTTATCACATCTTCTAGAAGCTTCTTGGCGTTCTCCACCTCCAGCAAAGAGGTAGTGTCCTTCATCTTTTCTTTATGCTTGAACCAGTTTCTCACAGACTCAAAGAAGCCTTCTGGCAGTTTCTGCAGCTCATCATCTTTTTCAGCCCTGTGAGCGCTTCTTATTGTCTCGTATGTTATTAGTTCCATAAGACCACTTACTTTCTTAACTTTTTATTCCTTTTCATAAGCATGAAGGGGTAATTGACAGGATTCTTCTTGCAGTTCCTGTCAGGCTTGCAGACACCTAATGAAGTGTAGAACATTCCTGAATTGCAGTTGGCAGGCATCAGCTCCCTGCTCTGCCTGGAGTGCCATTTCAATTGCGTCTTAACAATCCTATTGCTCAGGGGTGGCGAATTGTTCTTGTTCCACTCAAGTATCCTTTTCTCTATGTCCTCCTGGCTCCAGTTCATGGCGCGCAGGAATGTTGAAATTGTGAACAGCGACCTCTTCTTACCGTCAGGGATGCCTTTCAGTATCAACTTTATGCATGGTGGGAATAATTCCTCTGGAATAGGCGACTTGAACTTCCTTCTCACTCTGACCTCTTTCTTGACCTCCTTTGGCTGCTTGGCCTTCCAGTCAAGAGACTTTAGCAACAACTCGGTTGCCTCGCCCTCTTTGTTGACAAGAAAATCAGCATTAACCTTGACGTTTTCTGGCTTTGCCTGCAATCTGTTGAAGCCCTTCAATTTGTTAATCTTCAAGGGGAGGGAAACAAGCCAGAACTTCGGATGCAATGAGTAAGGCATCCTAAAAAGATGCCGGTTGCCCCAATCCTTTTCAAATTCTATGAACTCGTAAGGAGAAAGCTTGGAAACAGATGGAACTGTGTTAACTAAAGATGCAACACCGCCCTCAAAAGCTATCAATTCCTCAAGCAGGTGGTCCTTTATCTCCTCTCTCAGATAGTCTGCTATTGCCTGTGGTATTTCAGGGTATTTACTCTTGGTCTCTTGGAAGTCGATTTTTTCCGGAAACGCCTTACTTGCTATGGATATATGGAACCCTCTTGAACCGGAAAACTTTATGGTGGGCTTGATTCCCAAGTCCTTTAGAAATTCATAGGCCACCCTGACTCCAACAATAGCATGCTCTAACTTAGCTTTTGCATCTATGTCAAGTATGAAGTCAAATCCCTTTCTCAAGTTGTCCATATCCTTGGGGTTCATTGCTGTTGACAGCTGCATAGGCTGGGTCCACCTTTCAACAGAACAGTGAAAAGCAACAACACCCCTTTTTGCTCTTTCTTCAATGTCCTTTGGATAGAGAAGTATGTCGGGCCTGCTCAGAAAGGAGCCATCCTTAAGTGAACCAACAACCTCCCTGTTCTTGGCTATTTCTATCATTTTCTTCTGTATTTCAGGCCTAGAATAGTATTTGATGACCTCAAACTGGTTCATAACCATTATAAAGTTTTAAGAGCTTAAATCCTTTCTTTCAAAGAAGACACCATTATTGGCAGGGCAATGGTCGCGTCGCAGTAAACACAACACAGCTTGGACTTCTCATTCACCTTTCCCCAGCTTTTTGCCTCATCCAAGCTTGCTCCAGACAGTCCCCCGTAATGAGGAACGTCTGTGGTCACCTGAACAACATACTTGTGGGGCTTGTCAGGTATTATCACTGCCTGCAAAATGTAGTTCTTTGGAACGCCACCCCCAAGCAACAAAGCCCCGCTGTTCTTTCCATTGCTCTTCAAATCGTAATGCATATTAATCAGAAAGTCCAAGTCTTTCCTCTCATCAATCAAAAGCTCGTTGTCCTGGGAATGCATCCAAATCTGGAAGCCTAGAATGGAGTCGAAAAAGGCAGGTATTATTATTTTGACGCCGTTTTCTGCAGCAGCTTTCACTATAGAGTTCTCGTCCTCTATTCTCTTGCCTATTTCCTCCATCAACTCGTAGGTTGAAAGCTTCTTGCCCTTTATTGTTTTTAGAATCTTTTGGATTCCTTCTTCAAATTCAATAGAACTCTTGTCAGGAGACACAATGTCATAAATCCTGCTGGTTTCCCTTTCACGCATTTTAGAATCATCAACAGCATCAGGATTGCACTGTATGTACTGCTCGCCTCCAAGGGCAATGGCCAGATCATGAGTCATGTTGGCTCCTGTGGAGACAATCACATCAATCCACTTGTTCCTTATCATTTCCACAACACATCTTCTCATGCCCGCAGGAACCAGAGCTCCTGAAAGGCCCAGAAACTTGACACAGCCCTCCTCCTTTATCATTTCCTCCATAATGTCCACAGAAGTGCCTAGATTCCTAGCATTGAAGGAAGTGTCCTTCAATTGCCTGACTAGCTCGTCAACACCTTGCTTCTTAGGCTCAAAATCCTTGACATTCGTCATGTAGACTAATATCTTGCCAAATAATATAAAGTTTTTAGTCACGGTTTTCTTTGAAAATGAATTAAGAATTAAATTTTCTCTGCCAATAGTGTTTACAAACATCTTTAACTTCTGATTCAGAAAGACTCTGAACATCTTTAACAACATCCACTATTGTACACAAATTTTCTACATCCATCGGGATTATTTCATTCATACCTCTTTTTGTTAATCTATAAGTTCCATTCCTCTTCTCAATTTCCCCAACACTTTTCAATTTATTGATATCCTCCTCAATAGTTATAGAACAAAAGCGACCCATTTTTTGATATACATGACTTAGAGGAAAACAATTTTCATATTGGAGTTTTTGGTGTATCGCAATAATTTGTTGATAATCTAAAGATTCTTCCTTTAGAATGTCTGCACTTCCAATAACAAGACGCAAAACATTAGAATGGTTAAATGGTTTAGCTTCAACAATAAGACTTGTCATAAAAACTAAATATACAATCAACAATTTAAGTATTATTTTCTTATGGGAATGTTTTTAAATTCCGTAGCTGAATAATTCATATGGTTAAGAAGAATAAACCGTTCTATATGAAACCTTGGTTCTGGGCATTGGTTGTAGTTGCAGTAATAGCTTTATGGATAATGGGAACTTACAACAGCTTCATCTCAATGAACCAGCAGATAGAGAACCAGTGGGCTCAGGTCGAAACTCAATGTCAGAGGAGAATAGACCTTATACCCAACCTGATAAACACGGCAACAGGCTACATGCAGTTCGAGAGATCCCTGCTTGAAGACATTACAGCTTTGAGAAGCCAGTGGATGTCAACAACTGACATTGATGACAAGGTCAACATCGGGAATGCCTTGGATTCAGCATTGGGAAGGCTGATAGCTGTTTATGAGAACTATCCCCAGTTGCAGTCCATACAAGCTGTCTCATCACTGATGGACGAGCTGGCAGGAACAGAAAACAGGATTGCCGTTGAGAGGATGAGGTTCAACGAAAGGATAAGGCAGTACAACACAGCAGTTTTGGTGTTCCCCTCAAATATATTGGCGAATATGTTCGGCTTCGGACAAAGGCCCTATTTTGAAGCTCAAGAGGGAGCAGACATTGTGCCTGTGGTAAACCTGACCATCTCGTAGGTTTTTAGATGAGGAAGTTAGTCTTTTGCATGATATTTCTAGTTCTTCTTTCTTCTATTGCTATTGCTCAGGATATTCCAACTCTCCAGAAGTATGTCAATGACAATGCTGGTGTTTTGACATCCTCAGACATAGCCAGGATAAACGCTCTGTCTGCCCAAATAGAGGAGAACACAACAGTGCAGATAGCTGTTCTGACAGTCGACACCACAGAGCTGTCATCAATAGAGCAGTATGCCGTGGATGTCTTTGAGAAGTCTGGTATTGGCTTTGAGGACAAGGACAACGGCCTTTTGATTGTTGTCGCGATCAGTGACAGGAAATGGAGAATAGAGGTTGGCTATGGTTTGGAGCCTGTAATAACTGACTCTACAGCAGGCATGATCGGGAGAACGTACATAGTTCCAGCTTTCCAAGAGGAGAGATATGGCGATGGCCTTTACAATGCTGTTGATGCTGTTTATAATGTTATACAAAACAGCGGGGACACCTCCTTTATTTCCGAGCAGTTGGATGAAGAGATGATTATTCCTGCGATAATAATGCTGGTGTTTGTCCTCATACCTTTTATTATGGTTTTTGCTTCTGTGTTTGCCACACCAAAATGCCCCAAATGCGGAGGAAGAATGAAATGTAAAATTGAAGGGGACTACGTTGTCTGCGAATGTACTAAGTGCAAGAAGAAGACAAAGAAGAAGAGGGATAGGGTTCCCTGGTGGTTGATATTCTTTGTCGGTTCTGGAAGAAGTAGTGGAGGCGGATTCGGCGGCGGTGGTTTTGGTGGGGGGTCATCCGGCGGCGGTGGAGCTTCAGGTGGATGGTAGTTATGAATCAAATAAAGAAAGCCATTTTAGCTGTCTCTTTAGCATTATTAACCTTATTAATAATTCTAATTATAGCAGTATTCTCCTCAGAGTTTATTTTCTAATCACTCTTCAGAAACCCTGGGGGCCAGCACAATGTTCAAAGAAGCGTCCTTGCCCTCAAAGCTCATCTTCAGGGGGAAGTCCTTTCCAAGCATTAACTTTACCTTGTCGTTTATCCTTGAGCCCTTTATCATCTTCTTCAGGTAATCGATGGAATACCTTGAACTGACCAATTCTTTGGCATTTAATTTAGTTAGAACATCGGTTCCCTTGAACAGCTTCATCTCGCTCTTGCTGCTGTTGCCAGAGGCAAACATCCTCAGGTTGTTCTCAGAAAGCTCGAGTATGATGGAATCTGCAATGATATCAGCGTCGTTTATGCCCTGCTCGATTACGTCCGCCCTGACCTCCGCGTCCGCAGTGAACTCTAATTTGTCAACCTGCGGAACCTCCTCCTTTCTTATTTCCAACAGGGGAATGGCGAACTTCCTCTTGGAGTCCCCCTCAAGAATAACCTCAAGCTTGTTCTCCTTCTCATCAAGATTCAAGGTCATCTTGTCATTAGAATTGGCTCTCTTAAGGATTGTCAACAGACTCAAAAGGTTGATTCCTATGCTCGTGACGGCATCGCACTCGTACTCATCAAATGCCGTTGATTTTAATTTAAAGTCAACAAAGGACACAGTTGCTCGGTCAGCTGCTATCAGCTCTATGCCATCATTTTTCAGCTTGAACAGACCGTCATCTATCAACTGTGAAATAGTATCAATGCTGTCCTTTAACAGTTTCGCATCTTTTGTAACAGCCTTAAACAACAAATCACCTCTTAGCTATTTCTTTGGCTTTATTATATAAATCTATATTAAATCCGTCCAGAGTTTGAACAGCCTCTCCCCTGCACTGGAAGCCGTCCATCAGAGGCAGCACCCTTGTTATAACCCTCACCAGCTGCCCGTGCTTGACCAGGGGCTCCCTCTCAAATGATATGTCGATCTTGCCGGAACCATCGTCAACAACAATAGAATTCGAGGCCACGTCAATGACAGTCCCTATCAGTCTCACCCTCACGTCTGACTCTGGCTGGATGTCTTCTATTCTCTTCTCAACAGCTACAAGCCTTCTCCTCATGAGGCTTTCGTCCGGCATACAACATTTATAGAGCTGGACTTATTTATATATAATTGAGTCATGAAAGGTGGGAAAATGGATTGGTATTACTTTGCTTTAATTCTCTTGTCTTGAAAGACTTATATCATGTTGTTGGAACCACTTCCAAAACAGTCAAACGTTTTGTTTTGGAATTAATACCCTTCTCATATTTCACTCTGACATCGTCTGAATTTAGATAGTGCAAAACCTCATCCAGAAATACACCGTCCTGATGTTTGTTAGACCTTTTCAACATCTCCACAAGATTAGTCTCTTTCCAGAATTCTACTGGGTCAGGATACTTTTCTGTCCCATTTCTAAACCTAGAATATTCCCTAAGCATGGCCCTTGGAATTCCCAAGGCGAGATAGGCTGCATCATAATCCACATTCGAATTGTCTATAACAACAAAGTCAAAACTTTGTATTGTTATTTCACTAAGATACTTTCGAGCCAAATTAACCATGCTCATAGAACTATGATGCTTCCAAAAGGATAAAAGCCTTAATCCGATGAATAAATACTTAAATGAGTTACTAATAATTAATATGGTTTTAGAGTCGCTGTTCCCTGTCAAGAAGGTAATAAGGAACCCCATAGAGATGTTCATCTTCTCAATGATAATCACTTTTGCCTCTATCTATCTTGCTGACCTGATATTTCCTGGAACATCGACAGGGAAGATAGTGACGCTTTTCATAACAGTTGCAATGACCCCGATGATATATGGCATATTCAAGGAGGAGGAAGAGGTGGAGAGGGAAGAGGCAGAGCACAAGATACACAAGTCATTCTTGGACAGGCACGACGAGGCAATCTGGTCGTTCACCCTCTTCTTTCTGGGGGTATGCGTGGCCATATTTCTGGTTGCAGTCCTCTCGCCGGAGGAGTATGTTACTCAAATCTTTGACGATCAATTGTCAGAGATAGAAAGGGTGACATCGATATCAGGGTCATTCACTGTCTCTGATATACTGAACATAATAATTGCTAACAACCTGAGGGTTATGGCCCTGTCCTTTGCCCTGTCATTCATGATAGGAAGCGGCGCAGTGGTCATACTGGCCTGGAACGCCTCCATCCTAGGCTTGTATCTGGCTTCCTTCCTGAGGAAGGGTCTGATGGAAGAGTTTCTTGTGAGGACAGTCGGGCTTATTCCTCACGCTCCTATTGAGATACTGGCCTACTTTCTAGCCGGCATAGCGGGCGGCATAATATCTGTCGGAATAATAAGGGAGAAGCTGTTCAGCAAGGAGTTTTCCCTTGTTTTCAAGGACTC
>CAYQXC010000012.1:0-11227 GCA_964421545.1 uncultured archaeon
AATCTCATAGAGAGAAGACTAATAGAGATAGCAAAAAAGGAGAAGTTGAAAATCGGCTATGCTGAAATCAGGAAAATATCAGAAGAAGCTGATGGCGACATCCGCTCCGCAATAAACGATCTGGAGACAGAGTCTTTGGGAATAAGGGAAAGGGAGAAGAACATCTTCGACACAATGCAGGCAGTCTTCAAGGGAGATATCAAATCCGCTCTAAGAACAATAGAGTCGTGCGACAAGAATCTCGACGAGGTGTTCTGGTGGGTCGAGCAGAACATCACTAATGAATATAGTAGTATAGAGGATATCGCCCTTGCCTTTGAATTTCTGAGCAAGGCTGATATGTTCAGGGGCATGGTGTACAAGAACCAGAATTACAGGTCTAAGAAATATATGAGGGACATGATAGCATCCATATCAACCTTGAAAAGCAGGAAGAGATTCACCATGTACAGGCCGCCCGACATGCTGATTATCCTTGGAAGGACAAAGGCTGCTAGAAAGAAAGCTGATGAGTTTCATGGAGAATTAGGAAAACAGTTGCATTGCTCCAAGAGAAAGGTCAAGGAGCAGATGTCCTATCTGAATATTATTCTAGAAAATACTTGTTAAATATCTATCACATATTGGATTGAATTTCTGACTGAGTCAATACCCGATCCCAAATCTGTACTTCATCAATTGTTCCAGCAAATGCTTGGGAGTTGTCAAATCCCCCTCCGACACTGTCTTGCTCTTGGCCGATAACTAATGAACCTCCTTGTGCTATTGCAGCCCCTTGTCGTAGAGTGCCGGAATAAGAAGGACTTCCATCTATATACATTATGACTTCTCCGTCTGAACTTCTCCATGTAACAGCTATATGGTGCCAACTATCATCATTTGCAGCTATTCCAGTATTAACAGATGCACCCTTTATAAAAATGTCGAAGTTTCGATAATTGTAAATCAGAAGCTCATTGTCACTACCGATTACAGCATAGGAAAAAGGTGTTCCACTCTTAGTTGTATCTGAAGTCCTCATCCAAAATGCGATAGTAACTTCTGTTTGTGGTATGTTGAACGGATTTTTGATAACATAATCATCGTTACCATCGAACACCAACGCCATTCCTGACTGTCCAGCAACCCATTGAGGGCAGTTTGGGCATGAAGGACTTAGAGTTCCGTCATTACTATTGCCAGAACTGTCTGTAGCAGTTGAGCCTGACCCTTCGTCAAATTTCCAGTAACCAACCATATATGACTGGTACTCTTGTTGAATATCCTCAGGAGTCAGTGCCTTGTCATATATTTTAACCTCGTCTATTGTTCCATCAAACTGTTTTCTATTAGGGCCTGGGTTATCTCCTATCCAAGCTGAGACCGTGTTATCAGTTGCAATGCTTCCAGTCTTTGGTGTAATACCTACCTGAACACCGTCCTTGTAGAGTATCATATGCGTTCCGTTATAGACGGCTGCAGCGTGTACCCACTCATTATTGAGATTACCAGAGCTTGCAATCAAGGTCGTTGTTCCAGATGAAGGGTTTGTACCTGTTTTTAATCTGAATCTCAACCTCATGTCACCAGCGCTGTCTATTGTACTCAACATCCACCAGTGGCCTTGTTCGGACTGACTAATTGCCTTGGATATTATTCTTCCATCAGATACACCAAAATCATCAGCCTTAAACCATGCCATTAACGTCATTTCATCCCCTGAGACATCCATGGTTCCCAAGTCAACATAATCATCAAGACCGTCAAAATCAAGTGCCTGTCCAGAAACACCCCCAGTCCAAGTTGCTCCGCTGACTGTCCCATCGTTCCCGTTGCCAGAGCTGTCTGTGGCATCGCCGTCGAACTTCCAGAAGCCGACTAGACCAACAGGAGGTGCACCTGAAACACAATTTCCTGAACCATCACATTGACAAGGGGGTGAGGCACAGCCGACTGTATTGTCACACAGATTAGAGCTATCAGTATCTTGTTGTCCAGAAGATATAGGATTAGCAGGATTGTTACAACCATTAACACAGGTTCTTTCAAAACACACTGATGGTTCAGGGCAAGATGAAGCATCGCTAGGACAGTTCTCACCTGCATCACAAATGCCATCAGGACATGTTGGAGGTGTTGAAACACAGTTTCCAGACCCATCACAATAACAAGGCGGGCTTGCACACCCTCCTCCAGCATTGCAGGCCTCATCTGTTCCTCCGCTAGCAACAGGGACTTGCCCGCACCCATTTGTACAGGTAGGCTCGTAGCACGCATTATCAGAACAGTCTGAAACATCATCAGGACAGTTCTCATCTGCATCACAAATGCCATCCGGGCATGTCAAGGTTGTTACATAAAATTCTGCAGGCCCGTGCTGGGATGA
This sequence comes from uncultured archaeon, assembly GCA_964421545.1. Lineage (GTDB taxonomy): Archaea > Aenigmatarchaeota > Aenigmatarchaeia > Aenigmatarchaeales > Aenigmatarchaeaceae > JAFGAZ01. The sequence continues at coordinate 2,366 of CAYQXC010000012.1, forward strand.
ATATACTTCTATCAGGCCGACAGGATCAGAATCAAGTGCAATGGTTGCTGTTTCCCCAGGCTGAAGTGTTTCCCTGTCAATTGAAAATGAAGCAGGAAAGTCATTAACATAAACGCTAAAAGCAGAAAGATTGGTCCTTCCAGTGTTTCTGACATAGATGTTTCTGCCCGAGACAGACTCCACTGTCATGTCGGCACCGATAGAGGAGAGGCTCTTTTCTGCTGTCTTCCCAACAATCTCCGCAGCCTCCCCGCTGACTTCCGTGAAAAATACATAGCCCACTGAAACTAGAGAGACTGATATCATAAGAACTAATACAGTAGCTATTATAGCAGACACGCCTCGCATGATTTATTATTTGGTTTGGCTTAAAATATAATGTTAGGTAGATGTGAAATTTGTTTCCGTGTGCATGTCTGTTGTGCTTAATGTGAAACTGAAGTCAATGGGAGGACAGTAGCCGTTATAGGTTATATTGAGACGTATCCCTCTTCCAATCATCCTGTTCTCCAGAAAATCCTTTGTAAAGGTCAGGTCGTCCTGCAGCTTGTCGCAGTCCCCGTTAAAGGAATTAACAGTATCGTTCAAGGTCTCCTTGATGAACAGTATGTAGTTCAGCTCGCTTATCTCCTTGAGTTTTGGAAGGTTGATGTCTGAGAAATCGTAGAAGTAGCGAATCAGAGCCATAAGGGTGAGTATCATTATCACAGTAGCCATCACGAAAAATTGGCCCTTCATTGATTCACTTTATTGGTTTGACAGGAGCCTTGGCGCCGCACGCCTCACATCTCAAAAATGTTAACCTGTCCTCTTTGACCAGCTTTGTGTCGGGCTTGCCGCACTCCTTGCATATCACATAGTCCCTGACATAGACACCAAGCTTGGTCTGTATCAGCCTTCTCGGCAGCTTTGACTGGAACGTTGCCCTGACACCATCAAAGCCTGCTGGCGTTGCCAACTCCTTTGTCAGGAATTTTATCACATGTTTGGGCTCTCTTCTCAGGGCCTCGCATATCTGGGAGAAGTTCTTTACTATTGTCTGCCTTCCCTGCACCATGCTGTCAACTTCAGGAACCTCGAACCTTTCCGTTGTCTCCTCAACCTTGGGAAGTTTTTCATAAGCCTTGTTCAGCAAGTTTTCATAATCCATATCACAACTTCCTTATCTTGCCTGGCGTCGGCTCGTAGCAAACGCCCGTCTCCAGCAAGTCCTGAATTGCAAAGTCAACCTCGTTCTCTGAGAAGCCTGATTTTTTCAAGATGTCTTGGTAGTCGGCACCCTTTCCCTCGTCTAGCTTTTCTATTAATTTTAATATCTTTCCTTTTATCTCAGTAGAAGTAATTGTCTTTTCCTCGACAATTTCCTCAATCATCTCCTGTGCCTCAAGAATCCCTTCCAAGTCTTCAAGGGTCATTGAATCTTTGACCAACGACCTTATCTCCTTCAGATCAGAGGTCTGCTTTTGGAGTTCCTGTATTTTTTTTATTTTTTCCTTTTGCTCCCTGAAAATCTTCTCCAACTCCAGCATTCTCAGCGTTTCAAGATTGGAATCAGCCTTTCTCAATATCTCAGGCATAACATAAACCTCTCCGTTATATTCCCTGAGTTTTCCGAAGACATCCACAAAATCCCCAGGCCCAAGGCCGTCAAGTACCTTGGTGTTGACAAAGACCTTGCACCTTATTGTCTGCGTGGAATCGTCCAGAGTAACTGTTGCGTATTTCTCGTCATCGCTTATGAACCTGCTTACTATGACACCTAAAACTCTGACTCTCGAAAGCCTTCTTCCTAGATTTGTCAGGACATAGCTGCTCTGGAATCCTTCCCTCTTCACAAACTTGCCGTCAACTATTTCTTTTGCAGAAGCTTTTTTTGCTGTCAATCTTTTGATATCCATGTTACCTTATCCTCTCAACATAATTTATTCTTGGCTCAAATATAGAGCCTTCTGTTTTTAATCTTCTCAATAAATCTTCTGTGTCCGAAACTTTAATACCTTGCTCCTCTGCTGTTGCTATTATCTCCTCCTTTGCAACAGGCTTGCCAAGCTTCTTCTCTAGCATGTCGATTATATCGAGTATGGTGTGTATCTTGCTTCTCTGAGATGCTGGAACGCCCTCTGTCTTGTCAATGTCAATCTTGCCAGTCTCATAGTCATAGCCCAGCTGCTGTATTGAGAACTTCATCACGCTGATGGCTCTTTCAGCGTCCTTGGCTTCCACCTTTTCTGACAGCCTTATCTTGGCTGCTGACTCTGACAGTCTCATAAGGCCCTCGTTCTGCCTCAGGGTTATTGCGATTGTGTCCTCTCCGGCATACATGCCTCTCATGCCAAGATAGAATTTCTTCAGCCTCTCAGCAGCGTCCCTCGTCATCTTGGGCTTGCAGTTCTTCCTTGCATATGCAATGTATTTTCTCAGGAATTCAGGTTCTATCAGGGGCTTGACTCTTTCTGGGTTAAGCCTTGTCTCCAGAATATGGGTTGCCAATTTGTTGTCCTTTTCCTTGTCTGGAACGTCTTTCAAGGCGAACTTTAGATCAAATCTAGCTAATAATGTGTCAGGTATATCAACCTGTTCAGCAACAGACTTGTACGGGTCGAACCTGAAGAACTTGGGGTTTGAACCTGCCAGAACAGAAACCTGTGCAGGCAGCGTAGCAACAATAGAAGCCTTGGCAACTGAAACTGTCTGCTGCTCAAGCGCCTCGTGCATTGCTATCTGGTCATCCTTGTTCATCTTGTCAAACTCGTCAATGGCCAAAACGCCCTTGTTTGCCAAAACCATTGCCCCTGCCTCAAGAACCCAGCCTCCCAAGAATTCCTCGTCCTTGACAACAGTAGCTGTCAGACCAGCAGCAGTTGCCCCACTGCCACCGACATATTTTCCCCTAGGAATTATTGATGATATCAGCTTCAGCAACTGGCTCTTGCCAGTTGACGGGTCACCAATAAGCAGAACATGTATGTCCCCTCTGATTTTAGTTCTGTCGGGAAGATTGTGGGCAACCCCCCCGAACAATTGGAACATCACTGCCTTCTTTATTTCATCCATTCCATATATTGAAGGAGCAATTGAAGCAACTATCTTGTCATATACATCAGGATCAGCTGCCAAACTCTTTATCCTTGCCTCATCTTCTGGAGATATTACGACTTCCTCCCACTCTATTTCTGTGGGCTCGACATAATTCGCCTCAACATAAATATCCATCTGTATCTTTCCCCTTCCCTTGGCTGCTCTTCTTATTTCCTTGATAATGCCATTCACCTTGAGCCTGTTTCCAGGGTCGGTCTTTCTCTGCATTTGGGGAGTTGTCAAATCGTTCTTAAGATAAACAGAAACTTCCCCTGGCCTCTCACCGCTCACAATCTCGAAAGGTTCCTCAATGAAAATCCACCTTGCATCAAAGAGCTTTCTACCAACCTCAACAAAGCCAGTCTTTATCCTGCACTCAGGATTGGAACATCTTACAGGAGGCTTTATTGTCCTGTCTGTTTGTTTTACTTCAATTCTTTCTTGGCACAGCGGACACTCGTAAATAGCAACAGAAATCTCTGGTTTTACCTCGGAGGCCCTCCTTACAACGCCGTCCAGAGAAACAAACTTGCCTATGTGCTTTGATCTCAAACTCCTTATCCTTATGTTGAACTCTTCGGGAAGGTTCTTAAACCTCGGCTCTATCTCCATACTCCCCTCAGGCAGGTCAATGTTTGATATGGCATCCCTTGCATAGCCGAGAATCTCCTCAGGCTCGTTGATGAGCCTGTCGGCCAGCTCAGGATCGAACTTGTCCAGCAAGGAAAAGTCAACAGCTATTGCTTTGTTCCCCTTTGCAGCTGCCGCTAGCAAATCTTTCTCATAGTATTGGCTAAAAAACTCTTCAAACTTTTCCACTTCCATAAAAACACTACTTCACTAATCTTCTTAACCTTTTGTCTGCCTTTGCCACTGCTCTCTTCACATCTGCTACACTTCTTCCGCCAGTACAAATAATTTTGCCACTACCAAAAAGAAGAAAAGTGACCCTCGGGTCGTCCATTCTATAAACCAGACCAGGAAACTGCTCTGGCTCGTATTCAGTGTTTTCCAAAGTAAAAGCAATATTATTAAGGTTCAATTCCCTGTCCAGTTTCGCAGATGCAACAATGTTCTCTAGCCTGACTTTGTGGTTCTTGGGTATCTTTAAGCCAATCTTGTTCATTTTCCTGACTATCTTTGCTATAGCTATTTTTGCCTCTTTCGGAGACTTGGCACCTGTGCAAACAATCTTTCCAGAAGAAAAAATCAAAGCAGCTGCCTTTGGATTTTTCAGTCTCAACACCAGACCAGGAAACTGCTCTGGCTCGTATTCAATATTATCAAGACTGGCAACAAGCTTTTCGAGCTTTATGGGAACATTCAAAGAAGATGAAGCAACAACATTTTCGATTTTTATATGAAACGCCATAAGAATTCCTCGTTGATTATAAATAATAATAAATAAAGTATTTATAAGTTATTTAGTTGATTGAAATGAACCTGATAGCCTTGGTTTCCGGTGGAAAAGACTCGATATACGCCATCTACAAAGCAAAACAAGAGGGCCACAATGTGAAGTATGCTGCGACAATCCACTCAAAGAATCCTGACAGCTACATGTACCACACCCCTAACATCGGCTTGACATTGATGCAGTCAAGGCTTATGGGAATTCAATTAGTTTCCAAGGAATCTCTGGGAATAAAGGAGCAGGAAGTCAAAGACCTGGAGATACTGCTGAGCAACCTTGACGCTGAGGGAGTTGTGTGCGGGGCAATTGCAAGCAAGTATCAAAGGGACAGGGTTGAAAGGGTCTGCAAGGAGCTTAAGCTGAAAATGTTGGCTCCTCTTTGGGGCATGGACCCTGAAAAATTATTGAGGGACATGCTCAAGGACGGTTTTGATATATTAATAACTGCTGTTGCTGCTGACGGCTTTGACGAGAGCTGGCTGGGAAGGAAAATAGACGATGCCTGCATAAAGGACCTGATCAAGATAGAAAAGAAGAACGGCATCAGCATAGTTGGGGAAGGTGGGGAGTTCGAAACATTGGTTATTGATTGTCCCTTGTTCTCAAAAAAGATTGAAATAACAAAGGCTGAGAAAATATGGAAAGACAACTCCGGCGTCTATGAAATAAAGGATGCCAAGTTTGTCGATAAATCCTAGAGGAATCCAGAATCTTCCTTGATTTTGAAATAAGTTTAAATCATTTATTATTGATTTAAATTGTTATGATAGATAGGAAAAAGGATACAGCCCTCGAGCTTGCATATAGTCTTGTCCAAGGAGAGGTAAAGGGCATCAGCAAATTTAACAAGTTGATGAGAAAGCTATACAAAGGGAACGGAATATTAAGTTTCGGGAAATTGAATTACGAGAGGGCATTCGTATTCTCAGCAGCTGATCATGTCCATGGAATTGATTTATCAAGTTATCTTGAAGGTGTTGCAGATTATGACAGAAATTATCATGCTTTTTTAGAAAACCCTGAAGATTCTAAATTAATTGGAAAGAAGCCCAAATATCTGGTTTATCTTAACCTTGCCCATGCAGATTTAGGAGTTATTGAACCCGAGCAGATGAAAAACTTCAATCTAAGAACATTGCAAGTTTTCCCCAAATTCTTAAATCATCTGATTGAAATAGAAAGAAGATATGTAGCCTACAAGATAGTTGAAGGAATAATTGACAAGAGAATTACAAAGCCGTGGGAAAAGGAGATGGAGAAAAGGAACTTGTCAGACTTTATGGTTATTCCAGTGCCATCAGACAAGGAAATTGTAAACAGCATTATAAAAACACAGAGATTGCCAATTGATGAGGGAATGATTGAAAGAGTGTTCCCCTCTTTTAAAAGAGAATAGAAAAGACTTTTATAAATTCTTCTGCAAATCTAATTATATGACCTACACGGACACAATAAAGGTGAAAGTTAAATCACAAAAGTTCTCGAACATAACTGGAAAGGTTGAGGACATTGTTAGGAAGTCGAAAGTAAAGAATGGTGTTTGTGTTATGTTCTCTGTTGGAGCCACAAGCGGTTTGTTAATCAATGAGGATGATCCGATGCTCCTGGAAGACTTAAGACACAGCTTGGAAAAGATAGCTCCAGAAAACCACATATACCAGCATGCTGAGAATGCTCGCTCCCACATAAGGTCGATCCTAGTAGGAAACAGCCAGACTATTCCTATGAAGGATGGAAAAATGGTTCTGGGAACATGGCAGGAGATAATGGTTGCCAACTTTGACACAAGAGATAGGGATAGGGAAGTTGTGGTAACTGTTAACGGAGAATGAATATAAGTTTTAGATAAATAATTCTTAAAGTGAATATCTACATTGAATCTTACGGCTGTTCTGCGTCTCAAAACGAGGGGGAAATAATTGCAGGTCTGTTGGAAGAAGCTGGTTTTATTGTTGTTAGAAATGAAAGAATAGCTGACATAATAATAATTGTAACCTGCTATGTCAAGACCCCGACAGAGCAGAGGATACTGTTCAGGATAGGGGACTTGCAGAAAAAATACCCTGAAAAGAAACTAATCATTTCGGGTTGCATGCCTGAAGGGATATACTGGAAATTGAACAAGATTGCTCCCAACGCCAGCATGGTCAGCACCCATCACGTCAAGAAGATTGTTGACGCTGCCAAAAAGACAATGGAGGGAAGGAATGTAGAGTTTATAGGAAAGTCAGACGAAGTGAAGCTGTGCCTCCCTAAGAAGAGGAAGAACCGACTAATAGACATAGTGCCGATTTCAAGCGGCTGTAATTCTAACTGCAGCTATTGTTGTGTGAGAATAGCCAAGGGAAAACTTTTCTCATATCCGAAAGAACAGATAATAAAGCAAGTGTCAACATCTGTTAGACGGGGCTGCAAGGAGATATGGATAACCTCGCAGGACAATGCATCCTATGACAATGGAAAGCTGCCAGAGCTGATGAACGAATTATCAGGAATTCCTGGAAAGTTCTTTGTTAGAATAGGCATGATGAATCCCAACAATGTTCTTCCAATTCTTCCAGACTTGATCCAAGCCTACAAGAGCGATAAGATATACAACTTTATTCATCTCCCAGTCCAGTCAGGAGACAATGAAGTCCTGAGGAGAATGAATAGGTCATATTATATAGGACAATTTGAGAGCATTGTCAAGGAATTCAGGGATAATCTCAGATGCCAAGTATGGACTGATGTGATTGTTGGCTTTCCAGGAGAGACTGAGAAACAGTTCAACAATACCCTTGAATTAGTAAAAAGAATGAGGCCTGACTGGGTCAATGTGTCAAAATATGGGGCAAGGCCGAACACCCCTGCCTCAAAACTAGAGCAGTTGGACCCCCGAATTGCCAACAAAAGAAGCTTGGTTATATCAAAGCTTGCAAGGGAACTGTCCCTGGAAAATAACAGGAAATGGGTTGGCTGGGAGGGGGAGGCCCTGTTCTCAAAGAAAGGCAAGGAGGAGAACCAGTGGGTTGGCAGGAACTTTGCCTACAAGAAAGTATTGATAGAGAAGGAAGCCAGTGTTCTAGGTAAATTCATGAATGTTAGAATCAAAAAGGCTGGTCATTCCTACCTGTTTGCAGAAACCGTTTAAGTAATCTTTATATTTTGGGACATTCATCTTAAGAAGTGGTGAAAACATGACCTACATGAAGAAATTGTTAATAGGTTCTTTGATTTACATAATCGTAGCCATTGTGATTGCATGGTTCTTGATGGACTTTGCAATCTACGCAGCAGCTATTGGCGCATTGATTGCAGGTATCTACATGGGAAGGGGGGCAACGCCCTTCAAGGGAGCAATGCACGGGCTTGTGGCTGGACTGGTCGGCGGCATAATCGGCGGCACAATTGGCGGTTTAGTACCAGATTTAGGAATTCCTTTAGGTGGCTGGCTAAACGACCTAATAGGGGGAATACTCGGTTCCTTAACTGCAAATCCCTGGTATGCATTGCCACAAATGGCCTTTGTGGGCTTGGTCTTCGGACTAATCGGCGGCTTCATAGGCGCAAAGCTGAGAAGATAGGGAAATTCAAAGAACATGTACTAGCTGTTTAGTTTTTTCTATATTGTTTTTTATTTTACTGTAATATTTTTTATAATATCATAAGTAGGTCTTGTTGTTTTTACAATTGTATTTTCTTTTAGGTAAACTCTGTAATAGGGACAAATTTCATTGAACTCATTATAAGTTGCACCGCATTTTTTTGGATCGTCTGTAAGGCATAAAGCCTTAGGAAAGTATTTGCATTTCATTTTAAACAACCATGAAAGCAGGGGGAGAAGCTAAACATTTTTTAGGACACCACCTTGGGTTTTTTCTCTCCCGCTTTTTTAAACCAACAGACCAATTATGGAAAAATTTAAATATAAGTGTTATTAAAAATATTATAATAGTGTTAAAAATTATTTTATAGTGGTATTATGTCTTGGTTGGTTGAGGAAAGAAACGGCAAAACTGAAAGCCTGCCTGCAAGGATACTGAAGCCCAGTGAGTTGAAAGTGGCAGTTTCTCCATTAGCATGGAAGATTTTGAAATTGTTGGCCGAGAGGCCGTACTATCCGAAAGAGCTGGGCAAGAAGCTCAAGATGCACGAGCAGAAGATATACTACCACATAAGGAATCTGGAGAAGTCAAAGCTAATCAAAGTGATTAGGGAGGAGAGGAGGCAGGGAGCAATAACCAAATACTATTCCATAACAGACCCTGCCTTGGTCTTAGTTCTAAAGCCCTTGCAGCCGTCATCAAAGTTCTTTGAAATGAAGCAGGAGCATGAAAAGTTCTTAGAGCCGTTCATCAAAAATGGCAAGTTCAATGCTACTATTGTGA
>CAYQXC010000013.1:0-10885 GCA_964421545.1 uncultured archaeon
CGTTTATGTAAAAAAGCCCTTCTTCTGTTAATTCTGTTGCGTTCTCTATACTTGTTGTACTATTTAATCGACCATAACCAGTATAATTAGAAGTCATGTTGATAGTCAAACCAGTAACATTCACCACGGCTGTGAAGTTTGCAATGTCATTAATATTATAACTTTTACTTGCTTCAATCCCATTAAGCCACAAGCTTATTGACGTCGGTGCCTTGTCAATAACCAGAATGTTTGATATTGAGTTTGAGGAATAGTTCTCCCCACCACTTGTGTTATAAGTGTAATTGTATGTTCCCACATCTAGTGTATCAATATCCTCAGAACCCACAAGAGTTTCATTCCTGTAGAGGTTACAAATTATTTGGTCTGGGCAACCTGAACCAGTGGTGTTTGTCGGGTTAAGATAGGTAGTAGACCAGTTTTCATTATTCTCTAAGGTCAGGGGAACTGCTGCCTTGGTGATATTGTAGTTAGATGTGCCTGTTGTATTTTCTCCCAAAGTATCATTGCATGTAAAATTGTAGAGATATTCACCAACAGCCAAGTCTGTTAATGATTTATAGAAAATATTGCTTTCATTTGACATTGAATAATTTATTCCATCAAATGTCAGCCAAGCATTGGCATCACCAACACCATTGTCGCATGTTATGTTGAACTGGTATGTTGCGCCCGGAACATATTCAACTGGGCTTAAAGGGTATGTCTGGTTGCCTGTCCACTCAGGCTCAGCGAACACGACACCCTGAATGGCTAGCAATACGAACAAGACACACACGTACTTGACTATCCCTCCCATACTATCAACATTTAATTCTTTATTGAAAAGCTATTTAAACCTATTAATTATAAGCATACTTATAAATTTTTCTGTAAGGCAGAATAAATTCATTTAAGCGCCTTCTGGCCAAGAAAACTGCTCCAAAAACAGGGGTCTTCAAGCAATACCAGAATTCTCTCAAGGCTTGGCATAGATATAAATATACTGCCAGAATAAAATGTTTTATGCCCAGAAAGAGGTCAATAATAGCAGCTGCCCCCATGGCTGACATTCTAAGACACGCGGGAGCAGAAAGAGTATCAGAACCAGCTGCCAGGGCTTTGGCAGATGTGGTTAAGGACTTTACCTTCGAGATAGCCAAAGACGCTGTCAAGTTCGCAAAGCACGCTGGCAGAAAGACTGTCAAAAGGGAAGACATTGAGCTGGCCAGAAAGAGAATCTAGTGCAAATTCTCTTGGTCATTGTTCATTATTAACTAAAGTGTTATGATGATGGAAGTCACAATTTTTTTCGCAAGATTTCTCGGCAGTTTCTATCTAATCTTCGGTTTGCTGTTCATCATAACAAGGCAACTGGGCAAAACGATCGAAATGACCGACAATAAAGCGTTTGTCATATCTACCGGCTATATCACCCTGCTCATGGGTCTGGTTACAGTAATTTTACACAACATCTGGGTCGCCGATTGGAGAGTAGCCATAACGCTTCTAGGTTGGTCAACCTTAATCAAGGGGGTTTTGAAAGTCGGTTTCCCAGAGTATATCCATAAGCAGGCTCAAAGGTTCAAAAAGAAGCAGGCGCTTAGTACGGTATTCCTCATGTTTTTAGGTGTATGGCTAATTTGGATGAGTTTTAACTAACAAGATTAATCAGCCAATATACCTTGTAGTGCTCTCAGCTTCTATATTTTTCTTCTTTATAGCTTTTTTCTTACTGAGTTTGATGTCTCCGAACTTCTTCTCAAAGGTCTTGACGTTCTTCTTTAAAATGTCCAACAGGGACTTGGCAAACGGCGGGTCCAGAATGACTGTGTTGTGCTTTATTGTGAAGGTCTGCCTCATCTTGCCGTCAATGTTGTCAATCCTCGGAACAGTCTGGGAAAAGTCTATTATGAACTTGCTCGGGCTGTGCAGGACTGTCACATTGTCAGTGAAGAACGCCTGATCGCCGTGGTCTATCTTGACATCAACTCTCTTCTTTTTCTCCATTAAATCACCCTATGTACCTAGCGCCCTCTTCCTTTATCTCTGTTTTCCTGAGGGTCTCAACAGCCTTCTGGTACTTCTTGAACATGTCATCAGTTATCGAGGGACTCACCTTCTTCAATGCCTCATCGAAGTGCTTCATTGTAACTTCCTTTGCCTTCTGATTCTCCCTCAAGGCGAACATTGCAGCCTCCCTTGCCAATGCCTCAATGTCTGCCCCGGAGTATCCCTCTGTCAGCTTGGCCATCTTATCCAGCTTGACACCCTTCAAAGGCATGTTCTTGGTGTGTATCTTGAATATCTCCAGCCTTGTCTTCTCGTCAGGAGCCGGAACGTATATCAGCCTGTCAAACCTTCCAGGCCTCAGCAAGGCAGGATCAATTATGTCCGGCCTGTTGGTAGTTGCTATTACCGAGACTCCCTCAAGGTCAGATATGCCTGACATCTCTGTCAGCAATTGTGAAACAACCTGCTCCATCACATGAGACCCTGTTGACATTCCCCTTCTGGGAGCTAACGCGTCAATCTCGTCAAAAAGTATTATTGATGGCGCGACCTGCTTTGCCCTTCTGAAGACATCCCTGACATGCTGTTCCGATTCCCCAACCCATTTTGACAACAGCTCGGGCCCCTTGACTGAGACAAAGTTTATGCCTGCCTCGTTTGCCAGAGCCTTCACAACATATGTCTTGCCGCATCCCGGCGGGCCGTAAAGCAGCACACCTCTTGGCGGCCTTATGCCCAAAGTCTTGAAGCAACCTGGGTTCTTCAGAGGCAACTCAACAGCCTCCTTCAAGGCCTGCTTGACATCTTCCAAACCGCCAACCTCTTCCCATTTGACCTTTGGTATTTCAATCATGACCTCTCTCATTGCAGAAGGCTGTACCATCCTCAAAGCGTACTCGAAATCATCCTTCTTTACTTTCAACTTCTCCAGAATCTCCTTTGGTATTGGCTCGTCCTCCTTTAATGAAGAGATGGTAGGTATGACTCTTCTCAGGGCATGCATTGCAGCCTCTCTGGCCAGACCGGCAATGTCTGCTCCAACGTATCCGTAGGTGACCTCTGCCAGCTTGTCAAGGTCAACACCCCTTTCCATTGGCATGTAGCGGGTGTGTATCTGCAGTATCTCCTTTCTTCCCTTCTTGTCAGGAACAGGAACCTCAATCTCCCTGTCAAACCTTCCTGACCTTCTCAAGGCAGGATCCAATGAGTTGACACGGTTTGTAGCTGCTATGACAATAACCCTTCCCCTTGACTTCAGGCCATCCATCAGTGTCAGCAGTTGCGAAACTGTCCTCCTCTCAACCTCTCCTGTTACTTGCTCTCTCTTAGGAGCTAGGGCATCAATCTCGTCAATAAAAATAATTGCAGGCGCGTTCTTCTCAGCATCGTCAAAGACCTTTCTCAAATTTTGTTCAGTCTGGCCGTACCACTTCGAGAATATCTCGGGCCCTGCCAGCGAGACAAAATGAGCTCCTGACTCATTGGCAACTGCCTTTGCTATCAATGTCTTCCCAGTTCCCGGAGGGCCATGCAGCAGAACTCCCTTTGGAGGCTCGATTCCCAGTCTTTCAAAGACCTCAGGCCTTCTCAGAGGAACCTCAATCATCTCTCTTATCTTGGGTACAATCTCTCCAAGACCTCCTATGTCCTCGTATGTGACAGAAGGAAGCTTTGTCTCCTCAATCTCGACAGCCTCTGGCTTCAGCTCGACTTCGGTCATGTCGCTTATCTGAGTTATTTCCCCTGGATTGGTACTGACAACAACCAGCTTCATCTCAGTTCCCATTGGCATGAAGACCTCCTCTATGTTTATGCCGAAGAACTGTGAGAACACATCATTATTTTTTGTTCTTGTCTTAAAAACAGGAGACGTTGTTATTATATCTCCCTTTTTCATTGGCCTCATGAACAGGTTCTGCCTTAATAAGTTGGGTGAGATGTGCAGCATGAATCCTTTCTGGGCGGGCGCCAGTGTGACCTTCTTTGCTTCCTTGACATCCGCCTTCCTTACCTTTACAAATTCCCCAATAGAGGCATCGCAGTTCTTCCTTACCAAACCGTCAATCCTCAGTGTATTCAATCCCACATCCGCTGGATAGCTCCTGATGGCAACAACACCTGTCTTACTCTTGCCCTCGATCTCAAGGATGTCCCCTTCCTTTGCCCCTATTTTTTTCATGATGTTGGCGTCAAGCCTTGCTATTCCCCTGCCGAAGTCCTCCCTTCCTGTGAGCTCCCCAACCTTTAACTTTACCTCGTCAGCCATTTAATCACCATTATAGATTGTTTTTAATAAATAATTATTTATCAGTTCTTCGCTTGCGGAGTTTATAGGCTTTGGCAGTTCTCCTATGGGGAACCACTTCCACTCTGTTATCTCCTCAGGCTCCACTGTCTTTGGCTCGCCTTTGAAATCCTTGCACAAAAACCCCAGCGTGACAAACTGTGCGTCAGGCACGATGTGATCTGTGACAGATACTAATTTCAAATATCTTCCTTTTATCCCTGTCTCCTCCATAAGCTCTCTGCTGGCTGCGTCAATTACTTTTTCTCCAAAGTCCACCTTGCCTCCAGGGCAGGTCCACATTCCCTCTGTACGGAGTTCCGTGTCAGCCTTTTCAGGGTCGTCGTTTCTCTTTCCCAACAGGACTTTGTTGTCCTTTAACAGAATTATGCCGACTCCAGCCCTCGCAACTTTCATTCAACCTCGACCTCCCTCATCTCCTTTTTATCCAATAATACTGGAAAAGTCTTCAGTTCAACCTTGTCCTCCCACTCGTCGAAAAAGTTCATCATCCTTTTCATGTGCTCCATCGCGACTATGAAAACAGAGTCAGAGACCTTGATGTGCGGTATCTCGTTCATCAAACCCTCTCTATTGTATTCATACTTCTTTGACTTCTTAACTACTATTTGCTTCCAACCGTGCAGTTCACGATAAAACTTATTCCTTTCAGTTGTTGACTCAAACTTCTCTTTTACTGTATCAAAGCTTATAAGTATGGCTGTATTCCCCTTCTCTTTCCTTATCTCTACTCTCATGGTTATTGTGTATGTAATCTAAACTATTTAAAGGTGTATGTTTTAGGTTCTGTTTAAATCCTTTTCTTTTAAGATATCAATATGCTTCCAAGATTTATGCCAAGAAACTATAGCACAATGTCCAGGAGTGAAAGGAATAGGCATGAAGTAATAGACCTTGCCAATTACGCAATAGAACTTTTCAAAGATTGCCAAAGCGAAGAAATTTTGGTAGTGGATGCAAGTGACAGAATTCTTTGCAGGTATTGGGCTAAAAAGGAGGATGGGAGCAAAAGAATTGTATCCGGTAGGTATCCTTATGATTCTAAACAAAACAAGATAATTATCAAGGGACTTGTCGTGTTTGGGAAAAATGGTTGCCTTAAGGGATCGATAGATAAGGACGAGTTCAAAGATATGGTTATAGAGGGTGAACCTAATATGTACAGAAGGGATTTAAATCAGTGGCTGAAAGGAACCGCTTCCAAAAGGATATTTGAAGTGGGAGACAAGATAAGACTTTTGTATCCCCCGAAAGAATTATTGACATAATATTTTTGGTTTAAATCTTTAATGTTCAATTATTCTTTTTATGAAAAACCTTTCAATAAGTATTGAAACGGGAAATATAACTGAACAGAAAGCAGACTTGCTATTTAATTCTGCTAATGGTTCTGGTGCAATGGGCTCTGGAACAGCAAGGCAAATAGCAGATGCCGGAGGCTATATCCGTTCCGGAGGTCAGATTTATGAAAAGCTTATAGAGAGAGCAAAATCTCCTATGAAAGAAGTTGTGACTTATGTAAAAAGTGTGAGACATAATCCTTACAAAGTAGAGATTGAATCTTTTGAGCATGTGATAATAGACAGAGACTCCAAACCCATGGAATTGGGCGATGCTTTTTTAACATCCAGTGGAGATTTGGCAGAAATTCCAGGGAGGGCAAAGGATGTTGTACATTTAGTTGCCATGGATTATGAGTGGGAAAAGCAGCCAAACCCTCCTATAATCAAAGCAACGCATGAGTCTGTCAGGGGTTCCATGTTGGAGGGCTTTAGAATCGCAAACAATTTAAGGTGCAACAGCATAGCAGCACCTGTACCATGCACGAGGAAGGGTGGTTTGACAATAGAAGAAAGTTCAGGGGCCATGATGGAGGCTTTAGAAGGTT
Source organism: uncultured archaeon (assembly GCA_964421545.1). Classification (GTDB taxonomy): domain Archaea; phylum Aenigmatarchaeota; class Aenigmatarchaeia; order Aenigmatarchaeales; family Aenigmatarchaeaceae; genus JAFGAZ01. The sequence goes on from CAYQXC010000013.1 coordinate 6,186, forward strand.
TGAATATGATAGGTGGCTCTGTCAATCATATTAGCATAGTTCTCTATAGTAAAGAGCTGGAAAGACAAAAGAAGTTTTTTGATAATTATTTCAGTGTTCTATGATTCCCAGATCAGTCTTACTCAAGATATAACTTAATTCAATTCCATTCTTTCTCAATTTTTCCAAACCATCCTCTTCCCTGTAGGCAATGGACAGTGCCTTTCTCTTTTTTATGTTTCTGTTTTGCTTCCTCACTAATCTGTCACATTTTAAAATGGAACCACCGCTTGTTACAGTGTCCTCAAAATAACAAGCCTTTCTCTTTTCTATTGTTCCGGATATTTTGTTTGTATGGGGGTCAGCGGAAATTGCCTTTCTCCCGCAAACCTCAGCAACAATCTTAGCAAACTCGTTGCCTCCTGTCACAACACCGATGATTTCGTAATTTTCATTTCCCTCAATTTTCATGAACATTCTATATCCAATCTCTCCAATAATCTGCCTTGCTTCCTCATTCTTGAAAAGCGAGTCGCAGGATACCTTGTAGTTGGAGTATCTGCCAGAAGCTAACTTGCATCTTTTGTATTCTATGCAGTCCAGTTCATGGAACAGTTCTTTCAGTCTTTCTATTGACATTTTATTCCCTCTAATATTGACTTAACAAATTCCTCTATGGTTTCATGATAGAGTAAGCCTGATCCCAATTGCACGGCGTTTGCCCCGACTCCGAAGAATCTTTTAGCATCATGAGCGTTTACAATGCCTCCACTCGCTACTATTGGCAAATCTGTAAGCTTCCTTGTCTTGAAAACCTGTTCCAAAGCACAGTAGTGTATTGAAGGCCCTGATTGACCTCCTATCTCGTTTGAGAGAATTGGTTTGCCAAACGCTGGAGAATAGTCCATTGCCCTCAGGGTGTTTATTTCTGTTATCCAATCCATTTCAGTCTCTTCAATTATAGCGACAACATCCTTCAGTTTCCTTTCATCGGCAGAATAGTAGGGAAGCTTTACAGATATCGGCTTATCAGTTGACTTCCTTGATTTCTTCAGAAACCTCCTCAATATTTTTGGCTCAAAGCCTATCTCGTAGCCTCCTTTCTTTGCATGCGGGCAGGAAACATTCAGTTCAAAGGCATCTGCGTATTGTTCTGACTCTTTTATAAGAAAACCAAACTCTTTCTCATCCTTTCCATAGATTTGAAATATTAGTGGAACCTCAAACTCGTATTCTTTTATTTCGTTCAAGAAATATTTGTATTCTGGTCCTGGGAAACCCATGCAATTGAGTATAACTCCTGGGTATGGCTCTATTACTGTAGGGTTACTATTTCCTGGACTTTCTTCCATTTTAAGAGGTTTTGTTACTACAGCTCCAACTCCTGCCCTTTCCCACCTTTTCAATATAGATGGATAAGAAGAACAAACGCCTGAAGCATTCATTGTAGGATTTTTTAGCTCTAAATAGGAAAGCTTCAAAAGCCTTCCATAATTAAGTCATCAACTAATAAAAAGATTTATATTCTCCATTAGAATTGTTATTATGCTCTTAGCTATTGTTGGCCTGATAGACATAGCAGCAGGCTTTACCTTGCTGTTCCCCAACTTCCTAGGCTTCTATCTAGGGATAATCCTCCTAGTGAAGAGCCTATCATCAATAGTAGGGGGGCTTGCGTCAAAGAGCCTCTTTATTGTGCTGGGCATAATAGACCTGATAGCAGGCCTGATGCTGGTCTTCAATTTCAGCATGCCATGGGTGTGGATAATTCTTGTGATAAAGGGCGTTTACAGCTTTGTAATAGGACTGGCAGGATAAATTAGACTCTTAGTGGCTCGGTTCTTGGCATTTCATCCCCAATCATGCTAGCTAAGACACCAAGGTCTTCAAAACTCTTGATGGGATAATCGACTTTTTTCTTTACTTCCTCTTTTGCAAGAGGGCTTGCCAGAGATAGAACAGTCTCTTTAGCCTCGATAAGAGGAATGTCATTGATGCCGTCAACCATGACTGCCCAATTCTTAATGTTCCTCTCTCTTGCCTTTATCCTTGTAGCCTTTAGCTTGTCTTTACCTGTTCTGATTGGAATGCGGAAACCCTTGAAATTGCCTTTATCATCAAAATCTGTATAATTAGAAACCTTGTCAGTAAATCCAAAATACTTCACATAGGGATCAGGAAAGACATGTCTGGTTATCAGTATGGTCTCCTTGTTAAGGTTTCTGATATTATTTAGTAATCGCCTGCTGTATGGAATCTCGTTGTTCTTGCAATATTCTATTTCTGCCTCGTAGAGGTCGTTAATATTTACATCAAAAAGAAAAACTTTGGCTGCTGCCTGCATGAAAGGATTGATTTTATCATCACTTTTCCAGTCCTTCAAATTCTCTGAAAAGTATATTTTATTCCTCTTCCAGTTTTTGTAGACTGGAGGTCTTATGGTATTGATGAAAAACTCCTTGGCTGAATATAAGTTCCTCACTCTATTTCTTTTGATGATTGAATTGTTAAGATCAGAGAAAAATGAGTCTGTTTTTTTATTTATTATTTCAACTACCTCTAATTTGTCCATATTTACCTCTAATTACTAAGAACGAAAAATAATTTAAGTTCACTTCTTTTTGGTCTTCTTGGAAGTCTTTTTCTTGGCAGTCTTTTTTCTGACAGTCTTCTTCTTAGTTGATTTCTTCACTGCCTTAGTTGTCTTGCCTTTCTTTCCCTTTTTCTTGCCCCAGTCAGCCTTTGTCACACAATTGGGATCAAGGCACATTTTGAAGGGTCTCTTGCCCTTTCTAATAACCCTTATAATTGGAGTGTTGCACTTGTCGCAAATCTTTTCCAAGCTCTGGAATGATGCGTTATGAGGCAACGGGAAGCCTGTCTGGCACGCGGGAGTCCATACCTTCTCCTTCCAGCTGCAATCGCACTTCCCCTTGGGTTTCCCGCAGATGGGGCACTTGCACTTGCAGGCCTTCTTGGTGAAGCCGCAGTTCTTGCATCTCGAATAGCTTGTGCATCCCACGAACATCTTCTTGGAGAACGGGCTGTACATTATCTTCAACGTCCCGTCGCAGTTGGGGCACGGACCAAGTGTTGCCTTCTTGTTCTGCGTCTCGATTATTGCCTCACCCAGCCCCTTGCCAATCTTGTCCTCGTTCTTCCTGAACTCGTCGCATATCTTTGTGACGACCCTCTTGGCCTTGTTCAGGATTTTTTCCTTCTTGATCTTTTCCTGCATTATCTTCTCCAGGTCCTTCTCAAACCTTCTCGTGAGCTTCTCGTCAACAAAATCAGGAACATACTTCTTCAGGTTCATTGCGACCTTTAGTCCTAATGTGGTGACCTTGATGCTCTTGCCCATGACATAGTTCCTGTTGTACAAGGTCTGCATGATGGCTGCCCTGGTAGCCCTTGTTCCCAAGCCTCTTTTTTCCATTTCCTTAATCATTGCTGCCTGGGAGAACCTTGGAGGCGGTGATGTCTCCTTGCTGAGCATGTCCAGCTTCTTAATTTTTAACTTGTCGCCCTTCTTCAAGTCAGGCAGAACAATCTCGTCGAACTTGGCATAGGGCCCGTAATAACTCATCCAGCCCTTGTCAATTGTCCTCCTTCCTGTTGTCGTGAATACCTTACCGTTGGTCTTGATTGTGATTTTCATGCTCTCCCTTGTTGCAGGCTTGCCGAAGCACGCAAGGTATCTCCTGCATATGAGGTCGTATATCCTTTGGGAAGACGCCCTCAATCTTGACACCGCCTTTGGAGGCTCGACTGTGGGATGTATTGCCTCGTGAGCAGGGTCTGTTCTCTTGCCCTCATTGGGTTTCAAGTCCTTTTCCTTCATCAGTTCCTCGCAGTTTTTCTTGTACTTCTTGATGTTTGACATTGCTTTCAGTATTTCCTTGTATCCAATCTGTGACGGCAATTTCTCTGAAGATGTTCTCGGATAAGAAATAAAAGCGCTTGTATAAAGTTTCTGTGCCACTCCCAAGGTCATCTGAGGCGAGTAGCCGAACAGCCTGTAGGCTTCTGTCTGCAAGGAGGTTATGTTGAAAGGCTTTGGTGGTGCTTGTTTGTATTCTCTCTTGTTGACATCATCGACAACAGCCGCCTTTCCCTTTACCGCCTTGAATATCTTGGTGGCTTCCTTCTCGTCCCACATTTTTTCCTTCTCGTAAAGGGCAATAACCTCGTTCTTGTTGATTAGCAAAATCATCTGCAGCTGCCAGTAGGGTTTTGGCTTGAACCTCCTTATCTCAAGCTCCTTGTTGGCAAGCATTGTCAGCACAGGTCCCTGTACCCTTCCCGTTGAAACAATAGAGAACCTCTTGGAGTTCTTCTTGACAGCGAGCGTCAATGCTCTTGTGGTCGAGACTCCGTAGAAATAATCAAGGTAGTGCCTTGCAACTCCTGACTCGATGTTTCCCTTGTCCAAGTGGGGCATCATCTCGTCATACGATTTTATCAGGTCAGGCTTTGTTAATGTGGAAAACTTCATGCGCTTGGCATCGTCCTGATTGAAAATGAACTTAATGATATTGGCTGCTATCACAGAACCCTCGTTGTCATAGTCAGCAGCGCTTATCAGCTTGCTCTTCTTGTTTTCCTTGGCTATGTCCTCGATTGTCCTGAAATATTTCTCCGAGAAAGCTGATGTCTTGATGGCCTTGAATGAGGGCACCCAGTCAGCATCAAAGACAGGATAGTTCCATCCCTTGCCGTTC
>CAYQXC010000014.1:0-10380 GCA_964421545.1 uncultured archaeon
GCTTCCAGATGCATTGAACTGGACAAGCGTTGCCACAGGGCAGCCAGGAGGAGTGAAGTACCTGACTGTCAAGAACGCAGGGTCTTTGAATGTGTCAGAAATCTATGCATACATTGACACCCTTACAACAGAGAATGCAAGGCCCTATGGGAGTGGCAATCCTTTGGACTTCTCAGCAGGCGGCGTCATAACATTGAAGAATGAGACTGACACCAAGCACTACTTTGCTGGGAGGATTGAGTGGAACTGGACACAGGACATACCCAACCATAACTGGGTTAATGTTGGTGATGCAGATGCCACTGCTTGGGGCTACTTCAGGAACACAAGCAGCGACTATGTCTGGGTATTGGGCAACGGGACAAGCGGCATGTGTAATAACACGGGTGCTCAGTTCGCTCTTGAATATGATGTGGATTTGGGTACTGCAGCTACAAGAGAGCCAGAGGGACCCTATTCATTGGACACTGGGGATGCCAACTGGGGTTATTTCAGCATTAATGACGCATCATCCCCGCTTAACGGACATTGTGTAGCAGCATACTACGACTGCAGCAAAGTTTACATATACCATTATGACAGAAGAACAACACCATACGCCTTTAATTTATGCAACAATGCTGCATACCTTAATGAGGCCAATCTTACATCAGGTAACACTATAAGTCTAGAAGCTGATGCTTGGGTCTCGCTTGGATATCCTGCAGGTTGGCTGAACCAAACGACTCTGACAGTGTACGCGTCTTCTTAGTTTTTTTATTTTTTCTTTTCATTTTATTTTTTTATCGATGTCGTCTAGCTTTTTCTCCAGACTTTTCTTCATCTTGTTGTAGGCGTTAGTGGTTATAAGACCTTCCTTCCTCTCATTCTCCAAAACTTTCAGCATCCTTGCCATCTTTTCTTTCTCCCTCTCCAGCTTGCCCTTGTCAACTTCCTTTCCCTTCGACCTTTCCACTAGCCTGCTTATCTGAGCAATATACGGTCTTATCAGAGGCTTGAGCTTCTTTTTCCTCCAGAAGTAAACCACGACAAATACTATTATGATTATGATGATTAGGAGTATCATGAGCACCCATATTGATATTAATGGTGCCGGGCCTAGAATCTCAAGTGTGTCAAGCAGGTCCCTAGCCTTTTTGATCAGGGTCACTGCGCTGGAAACCTTTTCCATGGCGTCCTCGAGGTTGTTGTTCTTGATGTCATCCTTGGCATTCTCTATGTAGGACTCGACAGTTTCAATGATAGTTAGGATATTAGAGATGTCTTTGCCTTCCCTCTCAGCAAGTTTGACATCAACCTTCAGGTTTATCAACTCCTCTTCCAGCCTGTCGATCTCGCTTTCCAGAAGCTCTTTGATGGAGCTGAACACCATTATGTTTATGGTCTTTTGGTCGCTGATAACCCCCGCTACAGCCATAAGGTTTGCTCTATAGTCGCCGGTGTTCGCATTTTCAGGTATGTTGAACTCTATCAGGAACACAGAAGAGTTGTCAGGAGTGACAGAGGGATATTTTTCTGGGGTGATAGTAAACCATTCAGTAGGTATGCCCAAGAGGAACAGGCTCATGTTTTTCAGGTTAGTCCTGCCATTGTTTTTGACAACCACGTTTTCTATTCTTGTCACTCCTCTTGCAACACTTATGTTGCTGTTAAATCCAGTTATCAGGATGCTTGCTTCGACCTGCTCGGCAGGCTCTTTCACATAGATTATGTTGTCTCCTGTTGGCGTTGGAGCGGGTGCTGGAGGCGCTGGAGGAGGAGACACGCCTTCTATCACACTGAATGTGGAGTTTGCATTAATTACTGGTTGGATATAGTCATATGTCACTCTCGCATTAATTATGTAAGTTCCTAATGGCTGGTTGGAGAGAACATAAGCCTGTCTGGTAAAACTCTGGTTTGTGTATGCGGGCGTCAGGACAGCCTCTGAGCCATAGAAGTAATGGTAGAGGTTGCCTCCAGAATAAAAGACACTTGTTCCGTTAAGGTCAGTCACATTGTATTCAATGAAAACATCCTGTGTTACACTTCCTTTGTTTTCTACAACTATCTTATAGTCTAGGTAATCACCTTGTGGCACCTCATTTTCAAAGGGAATAATCCTAACATCATAAGGACCCCCTTGAGAAACTCTGAATGCCTTGACTTTTGTTGTGACAAACTCATCCCGTGTCACATTTAAGACAGCTAGGAACAGACCAGTTGGTGTGCCGGTATCCATTTGGTAATCGAAAGTATAGTAGCCCGTGCTTTGTTGCGTCATGTTGCCCATGGAATAGGAGAAATACGGAAGGTCGTCCGGCCTGTAGACTGACAGCACCATGCCATCAGGATCAACAGGCCTCCCCTCTCCATTGTAGACAAGTATTGCGAATCTCATCTCGTTATCAGGATACCAGACAACTGCGGTTTCTAGGTCAGCAAAGAGCCCGGTCACAGTTATTGTTCTCTGGTTCACTAGCAATGTGCTGTTGCTTTCAATTTCCAAAGTAACATTTGAAACAGAGTCATAATATGTTGAGTTCGAGACTAGGGTGTAGTTTCCTGTGACAGCGTCTGATGGCAATGTGAATGTTGGAAGGGGATATACTATCCCGTCGAATGATGTTTGTTTTGTTGCGTAATAGGAAACGTTGTTTGTGGAGTCATAAAGAGTGAATGTCACATTGACATTCTCAATACCTACATCAGTCAGATTTTTGGCCGTGTAGTATATTGAGCCCGTGTCCCCCTGCAGGTATGTGCTGCTCAGGGTTGTTGAGGTTACAACAAGATTCAAATAGACAGTAAAGTTTTCAGTAGAATTGCCTTTGTTTCCTATATTATCTTCTGCACTTACTGTCGCATTATAAATGCCTCTCAGGCTTGTGTTGCCTAGGATGCTTGGATAAGTGAAGTTCCATTGGGAGAAGTTGCCGGTTACATTGATTAATGTCATGCCTGTCTGGTTGCTTGTCCCGTCAGGGTTTGTGACAGTTACATTGACCCATTTTATGCCTGTGTTGGATATGTCTGTTATGTTTGCCAGAACCAGTACGGAGCTGTTCTGCTCTGTTGAATTTGGTGTTACTGTGACATTGATTATGGGAGGCAGATAAGGATACAATGTTACATTCAAGGTCTCATTATCTGGGTTAGCATTAGACTGGTTGGCATCCACATTGAAGAGGGAATTATAAACACCCTGTCCGGCAACAGTTATGTTGTAAGTCACGTTAAAGGTATAGTTCGTCCACCCGTTCACAAAGAAATCAGTTACATTGACCTTTGTACTGTTGCCGTTTTCGGGGGATACTGTGAAATTTATCACATCATTCCCCAAGTTGTATACTGTTACTTCGCAGGCAGTACCCTCGTCAGGCGTCTCGCTTCTGCTGCAAGATGAGGGGTTCATTGTCCAAGTTCTATTGGATGGGACCGTTATGTTCAAAGTCAGATTCTTATACCCGTCATTCCCAGCAGAAACATTCACAACACCGCTATATGTCCCCACGGGATAGCCAAGAGGAACAGAAACATTAACAGCCACGGAATAATTCTCATTCATGTCCAAAGTCGAAATGGTGTTTGGCGTGAAACTAACAGTGAAATTGTTACAAACTGTTCCTTCATAGCAGCTGAAACCTATGTTCTGTAATTGTCCTATACCTATTGACAATATAGTGAAGTTTCCTACATATACATTTGAGGCATCAGGAACATCCTGTGATAAAACACTTTCGCTCACATTAATAAGAGGATTAGATTCTACACTCACATTCAAAGACGTGGTGTTAGTTCCCAATGTTCCATCAGGATTAGTCCAGTTCGCGCTAATATTTACATAATAGTTTCCAGTGTCAGTTCCATTCAATACTGTTATGTTAAAACTCTTAAGACAGGTTTCATTCATTGTTATGTTATTACAGTTTTCGAATGAGGAATTTGAGGAAATATCAGAAGGGATACTAAGGCTTATATTAGAATATTTAGCACTTCCCTTGGCTATGTTTTCTATTGTTACATTAATTAAGAAGCTTTCGTTGCTCTGCTGGGTCACATTGCTTGCAGTGTAATTGTTAGGTTCGCTAACTACACTAACGTTTGTTTTTGAAGGAACACTAATGTTCAAAGTCAGATTCTTATACCCGTCATTCCCAGCAGAAACATTCACAACACCGCTATATGTCCCCACGGGATAGCCAAGAGGAACAGAAACATTAACAGCCACAGACGAATTATTTCCCATTCCTATACTCGCTATGCTGCTTGGAGTAAAGTTGGTAGTGAAATTATCACAAACATCCCCCTCATAGCAGGTGAAGTTGATATTCTGTATAGGAGAGTTGCCTATAGACAGGACAGTGAAATTACCAATATAAATTTCAGAACCATCGCCAACATCGTCTGTTATAACACCCTCACTCACAATGACTAGGGGATTAGGTTCTACTGTGACGTTCACAAAGGTAGTGTTGTTGCTGGCAGTTGAGTCAGGGTTCCTCCACTCCACAGTAACATTCACGTAATAATTGTCCGGGGTTGTGCCGTTCTGAACAGTTATATTGAAAGTTTTGTTACAAAAACTGATTTTCTCTATGTCGCCACAGTTTTGCGTGGTGTTATCTGCAATCCAACCGCCCATAAGTTCTAAGCTTATGTTACTGTCATATGCAGTCCCGTTTTTAGTATTTGTGGCATTGACCAATATTGTGAAACTCTCGTTGTCATATAGAGTAATATTTGAAATAGTTACATTTTCTGGGTAACTGGTTATACTAACATTAGTTTTTCCAGCCTCTGCATCAAAGTTATCACTGTTATTACCAAAATTGCCGTTTTGGGTTGCATTACAGGAAAGTGTATAGGTCCCTTCAGTAGCTGGGGCAGTGAAATTAACAGAATACGTACCATTATTGTGATCGGTTTTGTTGGTGACCTCGCTGGAGTCATAAGAACAATTTATAACAGCTCCTATTATATTGTCGCTCTGGTTGTAATTTTTTACATAAATGTTTGCAAATACAATTTGATTGATTTGTGGCTTGTTGTTTGTGATGTTGACAGTCACGTTGAAGATGTCAGTCACATTGAAACTATGTGTTGTTGAGTTTAGGAATTCTGATGAGTTTGAATATGTGGTGAGGTTTACTGTCCAGACACTTGCATTAGCATTGTTAGCTATTCCGAAAAAATTACCAAAAAGCCTATCTCCGGAAGACCCGTCTCCATGAGAACCGTCGTCATACAAAAATATGATTTGGTCATCACCCGTATCAATTGTTCCCATGTCAAATGTTGCGTTCATATATTCTGTAAGATTGTACGGATCACCATCAGATACATTGCCTGTTATCAGGACTGTTTCATTTCTGTTGTAGATGCTCGTATTGGTTGCTGGTGCTATTGTTACGTACCATGTTTCTGGGAGGTGTTGATAAATAGTTATGGGAGTTTCGAACCTGTTTTTTATATCTAAAAATTCTGTTGTAGCAAAACTTCCACCTGTTCCAGAAAAATAGACTAGGGATACTTGCTTTATAGAAGAGCCTGCAGTTATAGTCTCAGTGTCCAATTGGATTCCTATTCTTCCATAGCTTGTAAAACTATTGTTCAGAGCATAATAGTTAGAGGTTCCATTCTGTTCAAAGTTCAGCAAACCAACCATCTCTCCCCCGATTCCAGAACCCCATGCCCAAGAGTATGGATTTATCGTGTCAACATCTTGGCTGTCTATACTGCCAGAGTTTAGTGCCCTTTCCAGGTCAAAGGCTAGAGCACCCGAGGGAGTGGAGTTTCTTTGAATTGAAGAACCAGCACCGTTTGTCACTGTCTGCTCTATCTTAATAAAACTACCATATTCCTCAGGCCCGATTCTGTTATAAATATAATATCTCTTAGTGGCTGTTCCCTCGTTTGTTTGCTGGCTTGCATTTCCAAAAACTATTTCATCCCCGATCTGCTCTACAGTGATTCTTATGCTGTTATTATTAACAAAGCTCGCGTTGTTTATTAGGTCAAAGCTTACATTATGAGTGCCATTCGAATATTCAATATACTCGGCAGTCCTCTCGCTAGTTCCTGCGAAAATTATAACATTATCATAAATGTCTTCCACCCTGTACAGACCAGACGTATTCTCTATCCTGTTTGTGTCTATATAGAATCTCAGATAGGTAGTGTTAACGCTTACTTTCTGGCCGTCCCAGCTGTAAGTAAGGTTTGTTGCATAAGATGTAGGAGTTTTAGCTCCGTTTTCCACAGTATCATAATAAACATAGAATGTCCTGTTGGCATTGGCTGTTGTTGAGCCGTTCATTAGAAAGACAACTGTTCCCAAAGCATTGGTGGAAGTGTCAAAATTGCTGCCTTGGTCAAGCTGGCTCGGGACTTCTTGTATTACTGAGCCAGACTGGGAATACTCTATTACTCTTAATGAGTTTGTGTCAAAAGTTCCGGAAGGCAGCATGTCAGTAAAGTTTATTTCCTGCTCCACTGGCCAGTTTGTCCTGCTGTATTGTGTTGAGTTTATGTCCAGCCTAATCCTGTAGTTCCATGAAGTGTTCCACCACACAGCATCTGTGGGCTGGCCGTACCCAATGAACATTCCTGTGATTGACGGTCCCAGCAGGTAAAGGCCAAGAAAAGAAGTAACCAAAATAGCCAAAACTGCTAAAACCCCTGCTTTTTCCATAATTAATTATAGAATGCTATATAAAAAAATCAAAACTTCTCACAATTTTTCCTCAATTTCGTGCATCCCGAACAGGTCCAGCAGCACATCGTCCTTAACATAGGCGGATGCTATTAGATACTCCCCCAATATCATCAGCATGAAGCCGGAGCCTATCACAGGATAAATGATTGACTCAATGTTCATGAATATGCTGATGTCAAAGGAGCTGAAAACAAGCGAGAGGCCCGATATCACAAAGAACATGTTCTTTCCAGGAGAGTTTATTGCGAGAAACATCAAACCGAAGCAGGAAGTCACGAAAAAACTACCAAGATACAGAAAGAATTGGTTGAACTGGCTGTTGCACATTAGCTCGGTGTAGGGCTCGTTGAACAGCATTCCTGTGATGCTAGTTCCAACTTCCTTGTCGAGCAGAACAACCCTTGCGTAATCGCAGCCAAGGCAGTTTCCTATTACCAAGTGGCTGATTTCGTGTATTGATATCAGGGCAAAAAACACCGTGAGATTCAAAAGTATTACATTCAGGATTTTCTTTTTCATCAGGACCTAAAAAATACTTGTCATTCCCGGTATATTAAACAACGTGATTGACAGAATTAGATTTCAATTTTGTTCATAATGCTTCTCAGGCTGTCCAACCTGTCCATGGAATTTTTTATGTTCAGTTTTATTTTCTCGTTCAACTTAGACTTTTCCTTCTCTAGGCTTTTTTTCTTGCTATTGAACATGCTGCTGGATATGTCTCCTGAAGAGAATTCTTTTTTGTTGTTCTTCAGTCTGGAATCCACATATCTCAGTTCCTCCTGGGAAACCTTTATCTGCGAGCATGAGACCACAACATCTTCCAGGTACTTTTCAATCAAGTTCAGCTTTACCTTTTTAACCACTACCATTCTCAACTACCTCTTCTTTTTTCACTTTCTTGATTGTCTTTTTCTTCTTGACCTTTTTCTGAATCCTCCTGCCGCTCTGGATTTGGATTTCTTCCTCTATGTTCCCTATTAGAATCATGTTGTTTTTGACTAAGCTTTTTACGGTCTTGATTATCCTAACGCTGTTTTTCTTGAGCTTGCCCTCGTTGGCCTTGAAGGCCGTCCTTGATATCTTTCCCCTGTCAAACTCAATGTTGTTTTTGTCTATTGCCGTGAGCATGTCCTCCAGCTGCTCCTGAAGAAGGCTAAGCTCAAAAGAATCCTCGTAAATCCTTCTTGTGTCGTTTTCTATCTGCTTTAGGTTTATCATAATATCACTATTTAATCTTCTTGAGGTCGCTTAGAATCTTCTTCTTCCTGCTGCTTTCACTCTTTGTTCTTTTTCTCCTCACACTCTTCTTCGCTTTCCTCTTTTTCTTGACTTCCTTATTCTCTTCTGGGACATTTTCTGTCTCAGGCTTTTCCTCATTCAGCATGCCTCCGATGCTTTTCCATTCCTTCTCCAGCTTGCCTTCTATGTCGCTTAATTTTTTGAGGTTGCTTCTTCTCACATCCTCATACTCAGCCTTGTTGATACTGTTGCTGACAAACTGCGCTTCCAATGATTCTAGGAACATCTCTATGTCCTCCCTCTCCTTTCTCAGCTTTACTATCTCTTCAGGCAGTTTCAGTTCTGCCACGGGAAGGACCTTGTTTATCTTGTCCATCTCCTTTTTGATCATCATGTTCTCCTCCCTGAAAACATTCAGGTCTTCCTTGGTTACATATTCCTTGAGCTTGATGTCCAGAGAGTCAATTGATGACAGGACGTTCTTCAGGCTCTCGTCATAGTCTTCCTGCTTTGCCTTTAATAGAATCAGATCCTCCATTCCCTTGCTGAGGTCTATGAAAATCTTCTCTGTTCTTGTTCCTATTCTCTGTATGTATTTTATTGCCTCCGTGATGTCCTTCAGCTTGTCCTGGATGTCCTTGTTAAGGCTTGCCAGGTTTTCAACACCGCCAATACTCTTTAACATCTCGTGAATTTCGTTTACCTTTTCAGTTGTTCCCTTCAGTTTCTGCTCTATCTTTTCCAGTTCCAAGTCCTTCTTCTCTAGATTTTCCTTCACTTCATTGAACTTCTTGGTGATTTCCTTTGGCCTGACAGCAGAAACATCGTCCTCCATTCTTTCCATTTTTGAAAGGCTTGTTTTGAAATTGGCGTCAGTCTGCATGACCAATGACCTTATTTCTCCCAAATTTTCAGAAAGATTTTGTATGGTCTCGTCTGTTGCCCTCTTTGTATCCCTTACGGCGTCAAGCATTACTTTCAATTTTTCTATTTCCACATTCAGGCTGTTGACTGTGGGACCCTTTGCTCCTTCCTCGTCAGATGTTTCAGATGCTTCTTCCGGCTCTTCAATCTGCTCCGCTCCCTGGTCTTCCGCCATCTGGGCCGCCAGCTTTTCTATAACTTCCGGCGTTACTTCCTCTATTTCTCCAGGTTCAAGCCTCTCCTCTTTCTTCTCTTCAGGTTTTGTCTCTTCCTTGGGAGCTTCTTCAGTCTTGGTTTCCTTTTTTTGTTCTCCTTGTTCAGGCTCTTTAGTTTCTTCTTTCTCTTCAGAAACTTCCTCAGGAACATCTTCTTGCCTTTCCTCTGGCTTAGGTTCCTCCTTTTTCTTCTTGCCAAATATCGATTTAAGAAAACCTTTTTTCTTCGGCTTTTCCTCAGGCTCTTCATACTCTTTGTTTTCAACTGTTTCTTCGGGCATTTCTTCAACCTTCTCTTCTGGTTCCCCTATTACATCTTGAGGCTCTCTTTCATTTATTTCTAATTCCGGTTCCTTTGTTATTTCCCAGGTTTTTAGTTCCAGCTCTCCGCTTTCCGGATTCTTCTCTAGTTCAAATTCTTCAGGCTCTTCCTCTTTCATTTCCTCAGGGACCTTAACTTCCACCTTTCCCTCTTCTTTCTTCTGTTTCCTCAGACCTCCAAATAATTTTTGGATGATGCCTTTCTTTTCCTTTTCCTTGACTTCTAGTTTGACTTCTTCCGGTCCTACATCATCTTTCTCAACATCATCTGGACTGATTTCCACATAGTCTATGTCTTTCAGCCTCTCAAGGTTAATATCTCTTATATTATCATACTCCTCTTTATTAATTTCCCCTCTCCTGAACTGGCCTTCTAACGACTCTAGGAATAGCGATATGTCCTCCTTTTCCTTCTTGTCTGTTTTTGGAGTCATGATAACAGCTTCTTTGCTGTCGGTTATTTTGCTCTTATTGAGCATTCTGTTGTACTTCCTCTTCATCTCTGCATAGTTCTTTTCGGATATGTTGGCCTTCCTGTATTCGTCTTCCAAATGCAGCAGCATAGCCTTTGCGTCTTCCCTCTTTGTGATATCCTCGCTTCCTATGTTGAATATCATTTGCTCATCCTCTCAATCCTCTTCTCAAGGGAATCCAAATAAGTCTCGGCCATCTTGAAGGCTGCTGTCCTGACCTTGTCTCTGGCGATATTCAACTCTATCTCTATATCATATGTATCGATGTTCCTGTCCTTTAATTTTTGTATTTTGTCCTCAATTGCCTTTACCTTCTTGTCCATCTTGACATAAATGTCGAGCTCCTTGTCGGTCAGAGCGAAGGGAGAGTGTAGCAGAGGCCTGAAGTTCACGAACCACGGCCTGCCGTTATTGTACTCTGGGTTCTGGAACAGACCGGTTCCTATTGTCAGCCTTGTTATCTTTGAAGCGTAGTCTGTTCCATACTTGGACTTGACCCTTCCGATGT
>CAYQXC010000015.1:0-9822 GCA_964421545.1 uncultured archaeon
CTCAGGATTGGCAAGTGTCCCATTCATGATAAGCTAATGGTTAAAAGAAGCAAGTAGTTTCTTTAATGTCTTAAAATCAGAATCAGTCTTGATGGCTGTCGGGCAGAAATGGGTTCTCGTTGCTTTAAGGCCCTTCTTCTCAAGTTTCTTGAATAGAAAATCCATTCTGGGTATTTTTGTTTTCAGCACCTTTGCCAGATAGTGCAAATCATAGTAAAAAGCAGGCATGTCAGCCTCTTCTATTAGCAATTTTAGCAGTTTTTCCTCTTGTTTCTCCAAACTGAACTCCCTCTTTCTCAAGTCATCCAAAACCTTCTTGCAGAATTTCTTGTCCAGAATGCTTCCCAGATACAAAGGACCGACTATATTGAACTTCTTCCCACAAAAACACTTTTCCTTCAATTCCCCATACTCCCTGTTACCGCAGGAACAATCCATGACATAACCGAATTCCTCAAGCATGTCTTTCATTTTGCCCAGATGCTCTATTTTTCCATAAACTCTGAAATAGTGCTTTGTGGAGTGCATTAGTAATGGAACAAATACTCTTTCCCTTTTTGATAGAGTCAGCATTATGTTGGTTATCAGTATTCTCATTCCCATTTCTGGATAGTAATCTGTCTTCAGGGAGCGGATTCCATACTTTCTAAGGCATGTCAGAGGATAGGTTCCGCACAGGGGAGCCTGGTCAGTTGCTGTCACGCAGAGAAAACCCCTGTGGTATATTGACCTAGCAGCAGAGTCAAGAAAAGGGACAGGCGTTCCAAAGGGATCCAAATCAATCACATTGAAGATGTTCTGATGCAACAGGACATTGGCATCGCACTTGCTTGCCTTGCACTTCCTTGAGAGCCTGTTTTCCTTTATGTTCTTCTTTATAAGACTCACAGCAACTGGGTTCTTGTCGTTCAGGAAAACCTTTTCTATTCCGTCAATCTCCTTGGCATACCTGAGTCCCCTTATTCCAGTTCCTGCCAGGGCATCGCATATGGTTATATTGTCCTTGAACTGTTTTTGGAATACTTGTATTGCTGATATTGAGATGTCTCTGAGCAGTTCTGCCTCGGGGTTGTAGAACACAGGAACATCGTAGATTCTTCCCTCAGGAACCCAGAATTTTACCTTTCCTTCATTGACTTTCCTAAGTTTCATAAAAAGAATTGCGTCTTAACATTATTAATTACCACTGCCAGTGGTAAATGCCGTATTTATTACTTTTGGCTAAATCCTTGAATAGCAATTTTATGAATTGTCGAATGCACAAAAAAGATTTATAAACATTAATTGACTACTAAGAATAAGTCGGTTAACGAGGAGTTAAAAAATGCCTGAAATTGACATCAAAAAATTCTTGCTGGAGAAAAAGCCCACCATTGACAAAATTGTTGAAAAATGGGTTCCCAAGAAGTTTGACATGGATTTCATGGATTTTGTTTTTGGCAAAGCAAGATACCA
This sequence comes from uncultured archaeon, assembly GCA_964421545.1. Lineage (GTDB taxonomy): Archaea > Aenigmatarchaeota > Aenigmatarchaeia > Aenigmatarchaeales > Aenigmatarchaeaceae > JAFGAZ01. Next base: position 1,456 of record CAYQXC010000015.1, read on the forward strand.
GTATAATGTTGATGTTGTGAACAAGACCATTACTGAACCCATCTGGGAGTTTTTGGAAAGAGGAGGGAAGAGGTGGAGGCCTTCTTTGTTCATGTTGGTTGTTGAGGCTCTTGGCGGCGACAAGGAAAAGGTCTTTGACTTTGTCGTGATACCAGAAATTATCCATAACGGAACTCTTTTTGTGGACGATATTGAGGACAGGAGCGAATTGAGAAGAGGAAAACCCTGTAGCTACTTGATTTATGGTCTTGATGTGGCAATCAACACTGGTAACATGATGTATTACCTGCCCCTTTTGCCTCTTATCAAACACAGGGACGAATTTGAACCTAGAATACTTCTTGATGTTTACGAGAGTTATGTCCAAGAGATGATAAACCTAAGCCTTGGGCAGGCCATGGACATAGCATGGCACAGAGGGTTGTGCAATGCAGACGAACTTTCAGAGAAGGAGTACCTGCAGATGTGTGCTTTCAAGACAGGAACCCTTGCTAGGATGTCAGCCAAGATTGCCGCAATTCTCTCAGGGGCTGATGAACAGCTTGTGGAGAACTTGGGCAAGTATGCCGAGACTATCGGTATTGCGTTCCAGATACAGGATGATGTGCTTAACTTGGTTGAGGGCGAGTTCAGTGAGAAGAAGGGTCTTGGTGAAGATATAACTGAGGGAAAGAGGAGCCTTCTTGTGATAAACACTTTGAACAAGGCGAGCCCAGATGATAGGAAAAGGCTTTTGGATATTCTTGGTATGCATGCAAACGATCAGAAGTTGAGAAACGAGGCAATAGCTGTAATCAAGAAATACGGCTCAATTGATTATGCGAAAGACAAGGCGAAGAAAATGATTCTGGAGGCTTGGGAGGGCGTTGACAAACTGATTCCAGAATCAGAGGCCAAGAAAAAGCTGAAGGCATTTACTGATTACTTGGTTGAGAGAAAAATATAGTGTGAGTAAGATGACAGATACAAATCTATTAATAGTTGAATTAGATGAACCTAATGGGGATTGGGTAGTAGTTCCTAAAAAAGAATATGATGTAGTAACCGATGAAATGGGATTAATTGAAGGAAGATCTTTTTTGTTCAGAAAATATTATACAGGTTTTGGTAGTTACAAAGCTAATGGAAACCACCGCCCAGGGTAGTAAATAAAATATTTAACATAACTGATAGATACTACAATTTATGCCGAAAAAAGTGTTAGGAAACATACTGACTCTCGAGGATGTGAGATTTTTAGTAAAGCTGAATGAGGTCATGATAAAGTTTTCCCCCTTCGAGAATCATACAGAATTTGGCAAGAAAATTGAGAAAAAGTTGAGGAAAAGATTTGGGACAAACAGCTTGGAGCCTGACATGGGAGGGAACAAGTTCAGGATTGAGAACGGTAAAATCAGGTGCATAACCCATGATTGCGGCAACACATGTTGCAGCGGTCTAGGAGACATATTTTATGTCAGTGGAGAAGAACTTCAAGAGATTGCAAAGAGCTAAGGCTTCTGCTCCAGGCAAGGTTATACTTTTCGGCGAACATGCTGTTGTTTATGACAAGTTGGGGATTGCTGCTTCTGTTGGCTTGAGATGTGTTATTGATGTTTCTACAAATTCTGAAAACATGGTAACTTACGAGATAAAGGAAAGTGATTTGAAGAAGTCCATGACAAGACAAGAGCTTTTTAGTCTGTATGAAATAATTGACAAGTTCAAAGGAGAGAAAAAATTTGACGAAATAAAGGAGCTCCAGAAAAAGGAGAAGCTGAGTGCGGTCTTCTTTGTTATATCCTCCGTGATGAAAAAATATGGTTTTGCTCCTGTTGACGTGGTTAGCGCTTCAAATGTTGTCAAGAATCTAGGCACCAGCTCCTCTGCTTTTTCCGCGACTGTTAGGGCTGTCTCGAAGTTCTTGGGAGCAGACTTGACCAAGGATGAAATATGCGATTTAGCCTATCAGGGAGATGTTGTAGCTCACAGTGGAACGCCGTCGGGCATTGACAACTCCACTGTCACTTATGGGGGCTACATACAATACAGAAAGTCCGAAGGAATAAAGCCTCTTGATATCAATTTCAAGCTTCCTATTCTTTTTGTTGACAGTGGTCAGCCCTCAAGGACAGGGGAGACTGTTCCCTATATAAGAGAGCAGAGAAATGAGAACAAGGAATTTGTAGACAAGATTTTAGAAAAGCTAGATAATATTTCTATTCAATCTCTAGATGCTCTGAAAGATAAGAATCTAGGATTGACAGGTGAACTAATGTTAGAATATTATCTGGAGTTGAAAAAGCTCAACATATCAACAGAAAAACTAGACAGAATTGTTGAGATTGCCATTAAGAATAATGCATTGGGAGCAAAGCCCACTGGAGGCTGGGGTGGAGGTTGTTGTATAGTATTGGCAAAGAATCAAAAGCAGGCAAAAGAATTGATGGATATTTACAAAGAGAACGGTTTTAATTCTTTCCAGACCAAGTTAGGCGTGGAGGGTGTTAGGGAGATAAAATGAAAACAGCAGTTGCAATAACAGGCGCTTCTGGAAGCGTTGTTGGTTTGAGATTAATAGAAGAGCTGAAGAAGAAGTGTGAGGTTACAACAATAATATCTGATGCAGGCAAGAAAGTGGTGAAGGAAGAGACTGGTTCTAAAATAAAAGCCGATTATGAGGAGGACGACATAGGCTCTCCATTGGCAAGCAGCTCAAACAGGGTAGATGCTTTCGTTATATGCCCTTGCTCAATGAAGACTCTGTCTGCAGTTGCCAACGGCTACACCAATAATCTTATTGCGCGCTTGGCTGACATACAGCTGAAGATGAGAAAGAAACTTATATTATGTATCAGGGAGACGCCATACAATCTCATACACATAGAGAACATGAGAAAGGTTACTTTAGCCGGTGGGATTATTATGCCTTTAAACATAACATATTATTCCAAGCCTAAAACCTTGGATGACATCAATAACTTTTTTGTGGGCAAAGCTTTAGATTTAATTGGTATCAAAAATAATTTGTATAAGAGGTGGAAGGAATGAGTTTCAGAGGATTCATAAAAAAACTTGAAAATAACACGATGATTAAAAAAATCGAAGACGAGATTGATTTGAACTTGGGTCTTACTGGTTTTTTGAAAAATAAAACCCAGAGCTATATCTTTGAGAACGTTGGAGGTTTCCCTGATTTTAAAATCGTTGCAAACCTTTTGACAGACAGAAAGCATCTGGGCATAGCCTTTGATTGTAGTGAACAGGAAGTTGTAAAGAAGATAGCCGATGCTATTGAAAATCCTGGGGAATTGAATGAAGTGGACGATGCGCCATTTTTTGAGGTTGAGGCAAAACTATCAGACCTGCCAATACCTAGATATTTGCCTACAGATGGGGGTCCTTACTTATCGTCTGCTATTGTCTTTTCAAAAGATAAAGAACTCGGAGACAATGTTTCTTTCCATAGGATGATGGTAAAGAACGGAAGGTTACTAATAAGGATTGTTAAGAGGCATACTTGGGAATTTTATGAGAGGTCAAACAGGAATCTGGACATAGCAATATGCATAGGTGTTGACCCTGCCATTTCAGAAGCTGCTGCCGTGTGCACAGACATAGGAGTTTTTGAGTTGCCAATGGCAAGCGCGATAATCGGAAAGCCGATTGATGTTGTTAAATGTAGGACATGTGATTTGAAGGTTCCAGCTAAGTCTGAGATAGTTATCGAGGCAACAATTACAGAGGAATGGGATGATGAGGGGCCCTTCTTGGATATTACACGAACTCCTGACATAGTTAGAAGCCAGCCAGTGTTAAAAATTAAAAAAGTATTCCACAGGAAAAACCCTATATTTCATGCATTGCTTCCAGGCGGCTATGAGCATGGGACAGTGTGGAAGACGCCGACAGAGGCAGTCATGTTTAATGAAGTGAACAAAGTGTGTGAGTGTAAGGATGTCTTTCTAAGCTTCGGGGGATGCTCTCGTTTGCACGGGATGGTTAAAATAAAAAAGAAAAATAAGGACGATGCCTTGAAAGCTATAGAGGCTGCATTCAAAGCGCATCCAAGCATGAAGCATGTGTTCATAGTTGATGAGGACATTGATATCTATGACATTAATGCTGTGGAATGGGCCCTTGCAACAAGATTCCAAGCAAAAACAGACTTGGTTATAAAACATGACTTGAGAGGCTCTACTCTGGACCCTTCTTCTAGCAAGACAGGCAAGACATCCAAACTGGGGTTTGACTGTACAATAAAGGGTGACCCAAAGGAATTCAGAAAAGTATTTTGATGGGCTTCATATACAAAAATAGTCAATAAAATGATTTTAATGATTGTTGGAAGAGGAAAATACAAAGTCCGACTTGAAAAGAAAAAAATCGGCAAAGAGACAATCTTATTTTTGTTTGGTGGGGAGAAACCGCATGTAGGTTGCGTTGTGATAGCCGAGCCAAAGAGGAAAACTAAGTTGATAAAATTTGATAAGCATAAAGACCATATTGTCGCAAAGCCTATTGCTGAAAAGTTTTGTAAGAGAACAAAGAGGAGAGTTGTTTGTGTTGGGGGAATCCATGTGGACAATGCGACAAAAGAAGAAATTAAGATTTTAGTCGATAACTGTAAAAAAATTGAGGAAAGGATATAGATGGAACTCACAAAAGAAGAAAGGGAAATGTTTGTTGGTGAAAGAGGGGAAGGCGTACAAAAGGCAATGGAGATAATTGTTGCCTTGGGGAAAATCTACAATGCTGAAAAACTGATAAGGGTTACAAGCGTTCAGGTTGCTGGTGTCAGCTACAAGAACTTAGGCGATGCAGGCATTGAATTTCTTGAGGATTGGGCAAGGAAGGGAGCAAAGATTTCTGTCAAGACTACATTAAATCCAGCAGGAATGGACTTGGAGAACTGGAAGAGATTAGGCTTTAAAGAGGAGTTTGCAAAAAAGCAGTTGAAAGTAATAGATGCCTTCAGGAAGATCGGCATATCACCTGTTTGCACATGCACCCCATATCTTATAGGCAACTTGCCAAAGTTCGGGGAGCACATAGCATGGAGCGAGTCCTCTGCAGTTTCGTTTGCCAACTCTGTCATAGGGGCCAGGACCAACAGGGAGGGAGGTCCTTCTGCCTTGGCAGCCGCGATAACAGGCAGGACAGCCTGCTACGGCTTTCATCTAAAGGAGAACCGCAAGGCAGACTTTGTCTTTGATGTGAAGTGCAATGTTGATGGCTTTTCAGACTTTGGGGCATTGGGAAACATTGTTGGGAAGAGCGTGAAGAACAAGGTGCCTTACATAAAAGGTATACAAGAAGAGAATCAGGACAACCTAAAGGTTTTAGGGGCTTCCATGGCTGCAAGCGGTGCTGTTGCCCTATATCATATTGACAATGTTACTCCTGAGGCCAAGATAAGGAACATGGTGAATGAGAACGCCCAGACAATTGTTATTGAGTCCTTGGAAGAGGGCTACAAGTCCTTGAACTCGAATGAGAACGAGATAGACTTTGTTAGCGTAGGTTGCCCTCACGCTTCTGTGGATGAAATCAAGAAAATAGCAGGTCTTGTCAGGGGAAAGCATCTAAAGGCAGAACTGTGGGTTACGACCTCGAGGCATGTCAGGAAGCTTACTGACGAGTATGTCAGAACAATAGAGCAAAGCGGTGGCAAGGTCCTGAGCGACACCTGCATGGTTGTTGCTCCTGTTGAGGACTTTGGCTTCAAGAACCTTGCCACGAATTCAGGCAAGGCCGCGTTCTATGCGCCCTCGCACTCGAAGCTCAATGTCAGGTTCGGCTCGCTTGAGCAGTGCATAAAAGCAGCAATAACAGGTAGATGGGAATGAAGGGAAGAATAATAAAATACGGAGAGGTAGAGGGGGATGCTGTTGTCTCTCCTGAGCCAATAGGCTTTTTCGGGGGCGTTGACCCAGACACAGGAATAATTATTGAGAAGGGCCATTCTCTGGAGGGAAAGAGCATCAAGGGGAAAGTACTGGTTTTTCCTACTGGCAAGGGCTCCACTGTGGGCTCCTATGTCTTGTACAGGTTAAAGAAAAACAGTGTCGCGCCTTTGGGAATAATAAATGAGGAGTGCGAGCCCATAGTCGCTGTTGGCGCAATAATATCCAATATTCCCTGTGTTGACAAGGTTGATATAGGCAAGATAAAGACCGGCGACAAGGTCAGTATTGAGGGAGAGAGTGTCATCATCAAATGACGATGCACTCAAAAAGTATTAAAAGATTTGTACACAAAGTGTGTTATTATGGATAATCTGATTTTGGTCAAGCTTGGAGGCAGCCTTATAACAGACAAGAGCAAGCCTTTTACGCCCAGGTATGATGTTATTAACAGGTTGGCAAGAGAGATACACGAGGCCAGGAAGAAAAAGAAATTAAAAATCATTGTGGGACATGGAGGCGGTTCTTTCCCTCACAAGCCGGCAAAAGACTACAGGACCAATGAGGGCATAATAAACAAGAACAGTTTCAAGGGAATTGCCTTGGTGCAGGACGCGGCCTCAAAGCTGAACAGGATAATTGTTGATGCTCTGATAGATGCTGGCGAGAATGCTGTCTCTGTGCAGCCCTCTTCTTCCCTGATATCGGAGAACGGCAGGATAAAGGAGTGGTATCTTAAGCCAGTAACGGAAATGCTGAGAAAAGGCCTGATGCCAGTGCCTTACGGCGATGTTGCGCTGGACACGAAAAAAGGCTGCTGCATAATATCCACTGAGGAGATTCTCAATTACATATCAAAGCATTCTGCTTTCAAGAAAATCATTCTTGCCGGAATAACCAACGGTGTTTACGAAAAGGACCCCACAAGATATCCGGATGCCAAGCTGATTCCAGAGATCAACTCGAAGAACTTTGAGGAAATCAAGAAATACCTTGGCGGCAGTACGGGAATTGATGTCACGGGCGGCATGCTTCACAGGGTGACTAGGATATTCGAGCTGTCAAAGTTCGGTGTCGAGGCTGTTGTGATGAGCGGGGAGATAGAAGGCAACCTTGAGAATGCTTTGCTTGGGAAAAAAGTAGGAACTATTATGAGAATGTGATTATGGGAGAAATGTTTTCTGTTGTTGAGATTTATTGGGAATTTTCTAAAGCTTTCTTTGATCAATCCATTCCTTGACTTTTCCTGTCAGAATATATTTTGACTTTTTCAATTCTTCTATATTTTTAGAACCAGTCAGGAGCATTATTGTTTTCAGTTCTTTTTGTAAATTATCAATATATTCCTCCACACCTTCCTTTCCCTTAGTCTTCAGAATTTTAAGGAACGGTAAAGCTATGCCGCAAATATCTGCCCCCAGTGCAATTGACTTGGCAATATCAACCCCAGACCTGACTCCACCTGTCGCAATCAGTGGTAAACCCACCTTTGCTTCTAAAATCGAAACAGGAGTTGGTATTCCCCAATCCTTGAAGTTTTGGAAATCCTTCCCTGATATTAATCCGTCAATGGCAATCCAGTTGGTTCCTCCAAAGCCCCCCACATCTATTGCTTTCACATTTGCGCCTTTCAGTTTCAGTGCAACTTGTCTAGATATACCAAAGCCAACTTCTTTCCCAATAACAGGATACTTCAATTCATTACAGAGGTCCTTCAAAAAGGGAAGGTAGCCGTTGAAATTAGAGTCGCCCTTTTTCTGGAATATCTCTTGAGAGGGGTTTATGTGAACGAACAAAGCATTTGCACCAACATACTTCAAAGCATCCTCTATTTTTTCCACAGCAAACTTCTTTAATTGAAAAAGACCAATATTGCCAAAAAGCAGGACATTGGGAGCCACATCCCTAACATAATAGGTTTCTTTCAGTTTTGGGTCCTCTATCATTGCCCTTTGAGATCCAAGGGAAAAACCAATGCCTTTTTTCTCTGCTATTTCTGCCAGGTCCTTGTTTATTTTAGTTGCCTCTTCTGTCCCACCTGTCATCGAGGCTATTGTTAGAGGTAAGCTGAGCTTTCTCCCCAGGAATTCTGTTCTCGTGTCTATTTTGTCCAGGTCCAAACCTGGTAGAGAATTATGAATTAGATTAACATCCTCAAAGCATGCTTTGTTGCTTTCAACATTTTCTTCCATACATATCTTAAGGTGGTCTTTTTTTCTCTGCTCTGTTGTCATAGTAATAGAATACAAAAAAAGAATATATAAAAGTTATAATTGGATACGATGAAAGACGAAGATTTGTTAGGATTTTTATTAAAACTATTCCAGAGGAGGCCCTTCAGTACTAGAAGACTCATCTTTCCAGCTCTTTATTATATACAATGCTTCTGTGTAGCCGTCGTCCGATCTCTGTCTGAAATATGGTGAGCCGAAAGATTTCTTGTCAAGAGTTACTATCGTATTTGGATTGCTCAATATTTTGC
>CAYQXC010000016.1:0-9783 GCA_964421545.1 uncultured archaeon
TTTTTTATTTATAATAGTTTCTGAAAAAGAGGTCATTTAAAATTTGAAGTTTTTAAATTGAGGCTCCGATTATTTCTATTGTCTTTTATGGTTTTTTCATATAATCAAACCTTAAATCCTAATCCTTACATATTCTTATCCATGATATCTTTCAAGGATTTCCAAAAGCTCGATCTAAGAATAGGCAAAATCATTGACATACAGGACGCGCAGACCAACAAGCCCATGTTCAGGATGAAGATTGACTTCGGAGAGCTCGGCATAAAGCAGACAATAGCTGGATTAAAGGGCTTCTACACAAAAGACGAGCTAATGAACAAAAAAGTGGCAGCTCTAGTCAACCTAGAGCCAAAGATGCTTGGAAGCGAACTGTCAGAATGCATGGTCCTAGCAGCTGTTGTAGGCGAAAAGAAGGTCGTTGTTATTGAACCTGAAAAGGATATAGATAGTGGTGCAAAAATCTACTGATATATTTTCAGACCGTGGGCCAAGAGCACAACGAAAAATGCAAAAGCAAGAGAAACAGTAATGTCCACCCAGTGCGTCAGGACAAGAGACACGCTCCAGTCCCAGGATGCCTTGCCCCACCACCATGCAACATTATCCAACGCCAGATAAAAAAGAAAGAGCGTGAACAGGGTAAGGAACAAAAATATTTTTCTTATCTGTGCAATCGAGCCTAACAGCCCGCCTATCGCCCCGAACACGCAACCAACTAGGGCAAGGGTTGGAATTGCAATCCATGAAATTGTTTCTGACACTATGCTGATCAATGGGTTGAGAAAACCGGAAATTGAAACAGACAGAGGCACTCCGTAAAGTGTGGGTGTATAAAGCGAGACAATGCCCAGAGTTATACCTCCAACCAGACCTGCCACAAGACCGTTTGCCATCCCTCTGGAAGCCTTGGTCTTAAAGCCAGCATAAACTCCTGCAACCAAGGCTGCAATCACGACTGCCCAGGATATCAGGTATGCAACGAGGAATCCTATCAAGACTGACCAGAACATGTAAATCATCGCGCCAACAACAACTTTGTGCAAGTCCATATCAATCACTTTTAGCTAAGCCCATCACGTAAGTCAGTATTGTCACAGCAAGGGCAAAGACAACAGCAACAAAAAGGTCTATCTCATTGGTTAAAACATGGGAAAAGCTCATGTCCCACGTCCAGCCTGGCTTGAGTATGTTCCACGCGGCATTGCCAACTGCACCCAAGAGTATGAAGAGCAAAAACATTGTGAAAAACAGGAAGATTGCCCTTAGTCGCTTGATTGAACCCAACAGTCCCCCAATTGAGCCGAAGAAAACGCCTATGACTGTCAAGGCTGTGGCTGAAAAAAATTGGGACGAAATGGAAATCGAGCTGATAGTTAGGCTCAAAAAGCTTGCAACAGACACTGATATTGGTATTCCAGCAATGTTCGGAACAAAGAGCGATACAACACCTGTTAACACTCCCCCGATAAGCCCAGCCAGAAAACCCATTGCAATGCCTGTGGTAGTCTTGCTCTTGTAACCTGCGTATATGCCAGCACCCAAAGCTGCTATTATGGCTGTGTAGGGCGCCAGTTCCTCAACAAAATATCCCATTAGGATTACCCAGAAGCCGTATATTATTGAAGCGTAAAAAATCTTGGTGAAATCTATCTTTTCGTCCATTGTTAAAAAATTAAATTGATTTAAATATAAATTCAGTATATTAAAATAAGTGGTTTGATGATTGACTTATGGATTGAGTTTGTAAAGGCGCTGCTCATTATTCTTCCCGCGTATGCTGCCAACGGGTTTCCTCCACTAGCCAACGGCAGAAAACCAATTGACATGAAGAGGAAATGGAATGGCAACAGGCTATTGGGAAATGGAAAGACCCTTGAGGGTTTTGCTCTAGGCATACTGGCAGGCTCTTTGGTGGGAGCACTGGAAGCTTTTCTTTATTTTGACCTCAATATATATGCCGCGCAGTTCAATGTCACCCTTCCCCTGATTACCTTTTTCATAGGCTTCGTGATATCGCTAGGAGCATTGTGCGGGGATTTGGGCGGAAGCTTCATCAAGAGAAGGCTTAAGCTGAAGAGGGGTGCTGACGTCCCATTGCTCGACCAGTGGAACTTCATAATAGGAGCCACGCTGTTTGCAATGTGGTTCACTGAGATAAGCATCTGGATGTTTCTGATAATGTTGGTAGTAACACCCTTAGTTCATAGGTTGGCGAACATTATTGCGCACAGGCTGAAAATAAAAAAGGAGCCGTGGTAAAATGAGAATAGACTGTCACTGCCACACGATTTACAGCAAGCACTGGTTCTGGGGCTACGACTCCCTGAACAGGCCAAGGGAGCTGATAAAGGTTGCAATAAAAAAGGGCCTGGACGGATTGGCAATAACAGACCACAACAACGTGAAGGGAAGCCTAGCAACAAAAAAAGCAGCCAGAAGCTTCAAGGGCTTCAAGATAATAACAGGATCTGAAATAAAGACAATTGAGGGAGAAATCATTGGCCTTGGCATAAAGAAGGATGTTCCAAGGGATTTGAGCATTGATGAGACTGTTGAAAAAATACACGACCTGGGAGGCATAGCAGTTGCACCCCATCCCTTTGGAAGCTACATATTCAGGCAGTGTGTCAGGGAAAAGGCTGTCAAGGCAGACGCAATAGAAGTCTACAACGCGTCTCTCCTGAGGACAGCAAACAGGAGCGCGCTGAAGCTGGCCGTTAAATTCAAGAAACCCAGAACAGCGGGGAGCGACGCCCACGGACTGAGAGAGGTAGGGAACGGAGCCATAGAATTCTCCGGAGACCCAATAGAGGCAATAATGAAAAAGCGAGTAAAGATTATAGCCAAAAAGACAACCATCAGAGACCTTGCAAGCTTGGTAACGAGAAAGTTCGTAAGGTCCCTGAAATGGAGAATACTAAGAAAAAGAGGCAAATACGTCTAGAACCCAGCCAACACTGTAGAATCCGCCGTAGGCAAGTATCAGATGCAATATCAGCTTTCCTATGAGGGTTGCTAGAAAGAATTTCTTAACAGGATACCCCAAGCTTCCACCCACCAAGCCGACAATGTCATCTGGAAGGGGTGTTGCCGCAAACAGTGCTATTATCAAGAAGCCGTCGTACTTCTCGAAAAGCTTTTCCGCATTGCGAAAGTCCTTTTTCCACTTCCTCTGGATTATCTTTCTTCCCCCTACTCCCAAACCATATCCAGTAAGCTCTCCGATAGCAGCCCCCAAGCCGCCGGCAATGCCGAGCAAGAGGGGGTCCAAGAACAACGCAGAGAAGAAAACAACAAATGTGGAAGGCAGGGGAAGGAATATCGATGCAGAGCCTATCATGCTTACTAAAAAGACCCCGAAATAGCCGTAAGTGCTTATCAAGACATTGAAAATCTCTAGGACCATCCTAAAATAAATAACAATCCAGCACAAATAAATGATGTAGGAAAGATAACCATGCTCTGGAAAAGAAGGAAACATCTCGACAAACTAGGAAGGAAAATAGGTATGCTATTCTCAAAGCTTCCCCTGTCACCGAACAATTGGACAGGCATGGGCTTGATACTTTCCATAATCAATTTGTATTTTCTGTTCAACAAAGATTTTCTAATTGCAACAGTTGTATTCGGCTTTGCTGCCTTGCTTGACATGATAGACGGCTCTGTCGCCAGAATAAAAAAGAAAGTGACAAAACTGGGCGGCTACCTTGACAGCGTCACAGACAGGACAGTCGAGTTCGTAATAATACTAGGATTATTCCTTGTAGGATATCCCGGGTTTATTCTTCCAATGGATTTGTGGATATTCCTCCTGCTTTTCGGCTCCTTCATGTCAACCTACACGAGAGCAGCTTCCTTCGAGAAGAAAATAAGGAGAAATGTCATAGGCGGCATTCTGGAGCATGCTGACAGGATGCTTGTATTCTTCCTAATTATAATAATTTCCATTTTCTCCTTGCAATATGCGTCTTACCTGATTGTACTAACAGCAATACTTTCATTGGTATCAGCATTGCAGCGATTCACCAAGGCAACAAAAAGATAAATAGGGCTAAAACAGATTTGGTTTTATGAAACAGGCTATAATAATAAGAAAGGACCTGAAGATGGGCAAGGGCAAGATAGCTGCACAAGCCTCTCATGCCAGCATCGGCGCTTTCCTGAAGGCAAGGAAGTCTGACAGGGAAACTTGGCTGGAAGGCGGCATGAAGAAAGTTGTCCTCAAAGTCAATGACCTGAAAGAACTAAAAAATGTGCACAAGCTTGCAAAGGCTAACAAGCTGTCCTGCAACTTAATAATGGATGCTGGTTTAACTCAGATAAAACCCAGGACAATAACAGCATTGGGCATAGGCCCTGCAAGCGATAAGAAAATAGATAAAATCACTGCAAAATTGAAATTATTGTGATATTATGAACATTAAAGATTTACTTAAACCAAGCTGGAGAAAGATTGCTCTAACTATTATTTTATTTGCCTTAGTCCTCTTCTTATCTATTTCTTATTATTTTGGTGGGGGTTTCACCCTTGGGTTTCCATTCCATCCAATAGGTCCAATAATGTATAATAATATTTTAGAAACAACTTTAATTTTGATAATGGATTTAATTTTTTGGTATTTAATTTCATGCCTAATAGTCTGGTCTTATGAAAAGGTGAGGAAAAAATGAAGAAAACAAGTTTTTTGTGGAAGCTGACAGAGAACTATCTGAACGCCATAATGGTTCTAGTTCTAATGGTCCTTGTTATAAGCTCAATGATTTACGAAGATTCCCTCTATTTCTATCTGGCAATTGTATGGGTCCTGGTAATACCCTTCATTGGAACATTCATTGACATGAAATCCAACAGCAGGTTATAAGATGTTCATAGAAGATTTAATAAACGAAAAATTCCTGACGCCCATGTGCAGGTACTACACGCCCATAGGAACTATAACATACGGCATAATACTGATATTGGCAGTTCTCGGCACATACAAGCTACTGAAAAGGCTTAAGATAAAGATTGACAAGAGGTTCTTCATAGGAATACTGCCCTTCATAATATACGGCGGATGGACCAGAGCGCTAAGGGACCACATGCTTGGGATATACCAAAGCAACTTCTTCTGCTCTCCTCCGATTTACTTCGTGATATTCGGAATGGCTCTAGGCTCGTTACTAATCGGCATAGCAGTGGCAAAGAAGTCAAAGAACTATTCATATGAGAAGGTAATGCTGATAATAGGTGTATCACTGCTCATATACAATGCATCCCTGACATCAATAAACAACATACAGGGCTTCTCATTAATAGGGGGTCTTGTCAGCTTCTGGTTCTTGGTGTTCTTTGGAATAAACCGGCTAAAGCCAAAGCTGCTTTCTAAGGAAAACGCTGGAATAATAGTTTCTCACCTGCTGGACGCCAGCTCAACGTTCGTGGCAGTGACATTCTTCGGTTACTACGAGCAGCATGTGCTTCCGGGCTTCCTTATAGACCTCTTAGGAACATGGGTAATGTTCCCACTGAAAATAGTTGTTGTGTGGATTATTCTTCACATAATAGACGAGTCTGACGAGGATGTGCTCTTCAAGAGGTTCCTGAAAATAATAATCCTGATACTGGGCCTGGCACTGGGAATAAGAGACTTTTTAACTGTTTCTATGCTAAGCTATTAAAGGCTTATTCAAAAAGATATTATTAGTGCCACTATGGATTTGATAATAGACATTTTAAACAGCGTCTTCATACTGTCAGGAACGTATTTTGCAGTCCTATTCTTGCTGCTATTCTTCGCGCATGAGAAAAAGATGTTCCACAGGCCAGAAATGAAGAATTTTCCCTCTGTCAGCGTCATAATCCCTGCTTTCAACGAGGGAAATGCTGTTAAGAAGACTGTTGAAGCTGTAAAAAAAATGGTTTATCCCAGAAAAAAAGAAATAATTGTAGTTGATGACGGCTCTACCGATGAAACATACAAAATAGCCAAAAGAATAAGGGGAATCAAGATCTTCAGAAAGGAGCATGGAGGCAAGGCCAATGCATTAAACTTTGGTCTTAGGCGTGCGAAAGGCGAGATTGTTGCTTGCATTGACTCTGACTCTTATCCTGAGAAAAATGCCCTGTTGAAGGCAGTACCTCATTTCAAAAGGGGTGTTGCAGCAGTGGCAACCTCTGTCCTAATAAAGAACTCTAGGAACATCATAGAAAAGCTCCAAGAAATGGAATACACAATGATAGCATGGTCAAGGAAAATCCTGGAATATCTCAACTGTATATACGTGACCCCTGGACCAATGAGTTTGTACAAGAGAAAGGTTCTTTTAAGGGTGGGGGGCTTTGATGAAAAGAACATGACAGAGGATATTGAGATAGCCTGGAGATTGATGAAGAACAAATACAAAATAAGTATGGCTTTGGATGCCAGGGTCTATACAAAGGTTCCGAACAATTTAAACAAGTGGTGGCACCAGAGAATAAGGTGGAATATAGGGGGCTTGCAAACTTATTTGAAGTATTTTCACCTCTTCCTAAACAAGAAGTTTAAGAATATAGGCATGTTCGTACTGCCTGTTGCCTCCATCTCTTATGTGCTGACATTTGTGGGGCTCATGTTTTTGGCGTATGTCTTCTTTAACTGGATACAGTACATCATAGGGTCTTTTGTTTTTGGCTTCAACCCACTTGTTTTCTCATTAACTTTGATACCTGACATGTTCTTTTTCTTATTCATATTCTCAGCCTTGTTGACAATAGTATTCTTGAAAATAAACTTCGGGACTATGAGAAAAATCGATATTTTTCCGATTAAGCTTTCAAACCTGCTGTTTTATGTTTTTATCTATGTTTTCGTGTTTCCCATCAACCTTGTGCATAGCATTTTTAAGTTTTTAACGGGAAATTATGAGTGGTAGAATGAAGGACATCTTTTCAAAAGCAGCGGTAATAACAATAGTAGTATTCTTGATTGGAGTATATCTGGGAGTGGTTTTCGACAGCATGAGGGTCGAGGAAGTGAAGAGCAGGATCACTGAAATAGACAATCTGTGGAACGACGTGAGGTTAATGCAGTCCTACATCCAGAAGTTCTCGAACAGGACAGAATACTGCGACTTCCTTCTGGACGAAAACCTTAGAATCGGCGACAAAATATACGAGGAGGGCCTGAAAGTAGAGGAATATGAAAAAAGCAACAGGTTCTCTTCACAGCTTATTCTTGAAAAGAAGAGATACGCCCTGCTGGACTTGCAGTTCTGGCTGAATACCATAGAGCTGAAGAAATCATGCAACGGCAACTATTCGACTGTTGTTTATTTCTACTCCCAAAACAACAGAACCCCTGAACAGGGATTCCAAGACAGGGTTTTGTGGGAACTAAAGCAGAAATGCGGGCCAAAAATCATTTACATTACATTCCCATCAGACATTGATATTTCCACAATAGAAATTATAAAAAATATCCACACTATTGAAAAAATACCCTCTATTCTAATTAACGAAACAATTGTACTAGAAACCCCCTTAACAATGAGGGAACTGGAAGAATACATAAAGTGCTAGGTTTCCATCAGGACCAAGAGCATCTTGTCAACAGCCAAATCCAGATCAGTGTAGACCCTGTCGACCTCCTCGAAGCTCTCGCCTTCCAGAGTAATCATGAAATTATAAGCGGAAACAGCTGTCCGGTTGGCATGGGAGGGACCCAGCAAAAGTATAACAGGCTCTGTTGGACTAGGAAATAACTCTTCTGTTGAATTAAGAGCAACTGACTTGAAGCACCTCACATTCTTGCTAGGGTAGAAGATTATGCACGAGCTGCCGTCCTCGTCCTCAAAGGACTGGACCTCCTGGCCTATAAGGTGCCTGAAAACTATGGTCATCTTGTTCACTATCTCAAAGGTTGTCGCAAAGTAAAAAGAATTTTCCGTTTCATTAGGAAAAAAAGCAATGTTTATTTTGTAAACCTCTGGATTGAAGAGGATGTTCTTTATGGTGTCCTCGCTGGGATAGACAGGCGTCTTTTCAGCCTCGTCCAGATTAGCCCGGAAGTTCCTTATCCCGCCCGCATAGTACTTTTGATAGGGAGTTAGGAAGAGTGCAGGGTCTGACAAGACTACCGCAAGCACTGCAATTATGACTATTATTAGAAGCCCAAAAAGGGCGATTTTTTTCATATTATTACTACCTTGCTAAAGCTATTTAAAAGAAAAATAAAGAAAAAGGGGGATTACTATTTCTAAGCCCCTAGACGTTATCACGCATAGGCTGGTGATGAAACACTTCCAGTGATTTCTATTGATGTCTCAGCCAATTGTGCGTCTGTAGCTCCTGGGAATCCAGTCTGAACCACTCTAGCTGCTAAGTCAGTATCTGCTGCTCTTGTACCAGCGATAACCAATGCTGTCTGTCCTGATGCAAATGCGTCAGCAACTACATCAACTCTTCCAAAGTCCCTACCTGGCCAATCTGCACAGGTGTATGGGTACAATCCAGCGTCGGCTAATTCTGCTACGAGAGAGTCTATACAAGGTCCGCCCATCAAAACAAGATCATTGCTGGTCTTGTCTGTAGAGGTAACCTCGCTGTCCAACTTAACAACATCAGCTGTTATTGGCAATACGGTCTCGGTTGTAACAGTTCCTGCGCCAGTTCCTGATGAAGGAGCTGGTGATATTCCAACACCAACTGTGGCCAAAGCCTGTGTTGATGGTAGAGATGCAGAGAATGTTGAGGGTGCAGTGGAATCATATGTTACATATGTTCCAAACTGGTCAACATATCTGTTCAAGGTTGTTCCGCTTACGGATGAAACCTGTGTCCTAGTTCCAGTAAAGCTTGGCTCTGCTGCAATCTCAGCTCTGTTATAACTTGCGCCGCTATCCAATCTAACAGCTATTAGGTTTCTTACTTGGTTCTCGTCCAGTCCCTCGACAACCAAAATACCAGGTGTTGTCCATGGTGTAGGTGTCGCCTGGTTGTCTGTTGCCTGAATTGTTACTGAAGTACCTGCTACAGGGAGAGTTATCTCAAAAATTCCAGTTCCTCCTCCTACAGTGAAGTTATTACTAGCTGTAAGATTTGTAGTAATTTCTTGCGAACCTGTTGGGAAGTTCAAAACGTATGCTGTGTTGTTTGTAAGTCCTGTTACAGTGACTGGACTTGTTATAGCTACCCAAGATCCCTTGCTTGTCATTATGGCTGGGTACACGTCAATTGCTGCACCTGGTGTGTTGTCAGAAGCACCACTTCCCCATGTAAATGAGGCATGTGTGTTGTTTATGACATTCACATAGTACGGCTGACCGTCCAAGTACAGAGTTGTGTCCCCGCCTGTTATTGTCAATGTTGCTCCACTAGCTACATCCTGCAATGTGGATGTAGATGTTGGCGATGTCTGCAAAGACAATACCCTTATAATGTGTCCGAATGGGTTCTGGGAACTGTTTGCCAAGTTGTTCTGACCTAGTATGACATACTCGTTTGTTGCAACCACTTCGTTCTCGACCAGATGAAGTGCATAACTTCCAGCGTCTGTAAGTCCTATGAATCCTGCGCCTGCTTGTGTTGTTTTGGCAAATGCTTGAGACAAGCTCTGTCCATCAGATGTAGTGAATGCTACTGCTGCAGTTGTTCCTGATGGTGTTATAGACACTGTCTCTCTATTTGCTGTGTCATCTAAAGCAGGTGTTATTCCTCCAAAGAATATCTTGAATCCCTTGGATGCCGGATCTGTTAAGCTTGTTCCCTGTGTTACGAACTGCTCTATTGTAGGTGTCCATGTTATTTGGATGTTATCCAAT
>CAYQXC010000017.1:0-9541 GCA_964421545.1 uncultured archaeon
AACGGCAGGTTCTGGATGCTCTGCAATGGGAGGCCGTACTATGCCGAGTTTGCTGATGGAAGAATGGTAGATGACATGAACGGCTGGTCCTTCCTGAAGGAACAGCCTAGAATCTTGGATGAGTTGAAAGAGAATAACTGCGACTTCTTCTACTCAAAAAATAGCACATTATTCTTTTATTGTGAAAATAGTTTGTTTAGAATTTACAATTTTAATGTCAACAGTTTCGAGCTGGAAAACGGTGATTACAATGAAACCGTTAATGTTCTTCTTGAAGACATTAACAAAGTCTACGGCTGCGAATTCTTAGAAGATTATAAGTTCTCATACGAAGGAAACAACTTCTACACGCTCAAGTTAAATTGCAGCGGCTATGAAACCCTTTTAAATTTAAATATTAACAAGTCTTCATTTTCTCTTCCCGTAGTAGTAGATAGCATCATTTCCAACGAAGAGAATGCCATTGCTTCCTTCAATCTTTTGAGAATTTGCAGATACGATGGCTTGAACAATATAACCAAAAATGAATACATGCTCGATGTTTTCTGCGGGAGCTCAGAGGAACACTTCATAATAGATTACGACTTGGAACTTGGACTTTCTAAACTACTTTTCACAAAGAATGAGTTCGAAAACTCATTTTATCTTTTCAAGGAAATGGTGTTTCCCTTTATCGATTTTAACAAAGATTTGAATTACATATCGTCGAAGGAAGAAGCTTCAGGCAAGCTTAATTTCTACAAGGACAACAATAATGTAATAGTTGCCAAAGAGAGCAACGGCAGTTTTATTGTATCGGAAATATATCTAAAAGATGAGGGGTTTGAAGGTGGCAAAGATATTTAAAAAATCTTTGTTTGTAATCATAGCATTGATTCTATTATTCAGTAGTATTTCATACGCTGACTGTGTTGATACTGATGATCAACAAGATGTGGGAATATATGGCGTATGCACAGACGCTTGTCAACCTTATCCTGATG
The DNA here is from genome assembly GCA_964421545.1 of uncultured archaeon. Lineage (GTDB taxonomy): Archaea > Aenigmatarchaeota > Aenigmatarchaeia > Aenigmatarchaeales > Aenigmatarchaeaceae > JAFGAZ01. The sequence goes on from CAYQXC010000017.1 coordinate 984, forward strand.
ATTGCTCTTATTTATATAGAGTTATAGATTATTATTGCGTTTCAGGTTCATGTTATCCTCAAACTACAACTTGTCCTAATGGGGGTTGCTGTGTCAACGGTGTTTGTTCTGCGAGTGGGACATGTACTGATGGCGACGGTTATGATAATTTTGATACAGTTAGTTCTTGCTCAGATAGTTGTGGTGGGGGTGGAGATGATGGCTATTCTTCTGGTAACACAATAAAGGATTGGTACTGCGATCCTTTTGATCACTGTGATAAAAATTACAGGGATTGTGATTCGTGGTGTAAGATTCAGGGTTATGGTTCCGGGAGTGTAGTAAATGATGTTTGTGATTGCTCCGACATAATATCTACATGTGCAGAGAGTGACAATGGAAATGACCCAGATAACTATGGCTGGTGCACAGACATTGACGGAACAGTATACGATGGTTGTAGCTCTGGTAAAGTTAAAGAACGGTATTGTCAAGGAGGCAAGTGTCGCATTGATTATTATGAGTGTCCTAATGGGGGATGTTGTGTCAACGGTGTTTGTTCTGCGAGTGGGACATGTACTGATAGTGATGGCCAGAATATCTTTAATGCCGGCTCATGTTCTGACAGTTGTGGCGGGGGTGGAGATGATAGATGCGCTTATGTTGATAAGTCGGTAAGTGAATGGTATTGTAATTTTCATGGCCACTGTACTTCAACTGTCAAAAACTGTAATGCAGAATGTATAGCCTCGGGAGCAGATAACGGCTGCTGTGTCAATGGCGCATGCCAGTGCAATTGTGACATTGAATGTGGAGATGGGGATATTGATTCTGGAGAGGAATGTGAGCCTCCGGATACTGACGATAATGAATATTGCAATCAAGAAACTTCACGTTGTGATTATAGTATAAAACAATACTGCGTCAGGGAAATACATCCAATGGGAGATTTAGACCCATATGGAGATTGTGATGCTTCCTGTCAATGTGTTGAAGACGCTTTTACTTGTCGTATTAGTCCTTACTGTGATAACTGCAACCATTGTGGCGATGGGGAATGTAACTGTGAAGAAACAAGTAGCAGTTGCCCACCGGACTGTGGAGCATCTTGCTATTGTGGTGATGGCTACTGTAATTGTGGTGAGACATGTATAAGTTGCCCACCGGACTGTGGGTATTGCGACGTCACACCACCTTTCACAACAATCTACTGCAACGGCGAAACATGCCTTGACAACTGCTGGTACAACAGGGATGTAAGCATTTCATTCTCATGCTCAGACCAAGGGAGCGGCTGTGCTAATACTAGATACTGCTTTGATGGAAGTGGCTCATGCAACCCGAGCAGCATATATTCCTCGGTATTCAACCTCCCCGAAGGCATAAGCTATATGAGGTACTTCTCTACTGATGTGGTGGGCAACACAGAAGCAACAAAATCCCAGATAGTAAAAATAGACAAGAGCCTGACTGGCAAGCAAGTCTTGGAAAGCGACATAATAATAAACTATATAGGCTCCAATGAAGAGCCGATTGGCTTAAGCTATAGTATCTCTCCGTCAGAACCAGGAATAAGTGTCAGTTTTGACCCATACCTGATTGAACCTCCGGCAACGACCTCTAAAATGACAATTGATGTAGAGCCGGGAACGCCTGAAGGGACATACACAATAAGAGTGATTGGTACGGGCGGCGGCATAACAAGATATGATGAGTTTGAATTAACTATTGGTGATGAAACTATTATTAGTGATGGTGATGAAGATGATTCTACACCTGACGAGACTGATATTTGCTTTGGCAATCAAAATGAGATTATAAAAAATACTGACTCCTCAGGCGATTGTACTAACTTAGTTCTCTGTAATCATTGGCTTTACACTCCATGCTATGACGGCTCAGACGAACCGGGTTCAGTTGAATGGACGTACTCAAAAACTCCCAAAGAAGTACTAAAAGAAGGTCAATGTAAACTTGTAAATGCTGAAATAACTGACTACACTATGCCTTCTGATACTGTTTACGCAAGAAGCGATAAAATAACCATTCCTTACACAATAAAAAACACGGGGGATATTAGATGGTGTTTCTTATTAAAAGCAGAAATAGGAGCAGTTGACGCAGGCCAAGAGTATATTCAACAAGAAGACTTACGTGTTATGGAAAACTGGGTCTCTCTCGACTCAGGAGCTTCCAGTTCAGGCTCTTTGGATTATGAAATATCATGCAATGACAAATTATCCGAATGGGCTTGGAACAGAGCCTGGTCAGGTGCCACTTTCCGTGTCCAAACAGATTCTTGGACATATGGGGGATGGGATACTTGGTCCGTCCTACATACTGAGGGTTTTGAAGTAGTCGAGTGTCTTAATGATGAAGACTGTGTTGAATGCCACGGTAGTGGTTGGTCTTGTAACACTAATACTAAAAGTTGTGAACAGTCTCAAGAAACAACAGAATACGCATGTGAAAGTCTGGGCAGTTCTTGCAAGAACGAAGCAGCATGCAATTCAGATCCTAATGAATACTGCAGAGGGACATATGGATGCGGAACAGGAGAATGCTGTTGTTCTGATAAATTCTTACACGTTACTGCCTCACCAACATCTGCGCAAGTAGGAGATACAGTAACAATAACGGCACGAACTGTACCCTCAAGAGCCCTATTCATATCATTCTCAACAGACTTGGGCAACTTTGATGGTAAAAACTGGTGCGACACCTCACAAACTGACTTCGTCAAATGCTCCGTAGAATTGACATCATCAACAGCAGGCACTGCAACTGTAATAGCGCAAGGGGGAGCTGGCTATGACAAAGGTGTAACATACGTTACATTCGAGTGATAATAGCTAAACTTGTCCAACATTTATTTAAATTGGCAAACTGAATATTCTATTGATTGAATGGAGCTTCCCATAAGCACGATTGTGATAATTGTAATAGTTCTGATTGTTCTACTGGCAATAATAGCCTTCTTCTTCGGGGTATGGGACCCAGGAGTCGGGGGCATCAGCCTTGAGGCCGCAAAGAACAACGCCTGCCAGATGCTGATAAGCACTGGATGTGGTGATGACCTTAGTATAATTGTTGTAAACGGGTTTGATGCGAACAAGGACGAAACAATTAAACCTGGGACAGCATGGTCTGGAAGCTGTGGAAGTGGTGAAGACAACTTGGCAGCATTGTGCGAATGCTGGTATAACTTAGATGAAACTGATTGCAAAGAGGATGTCTGTCATTGTGATTAAATGAAGGGCATGGAGCTTCCAATAAATGCTCTTGTAATAATTGTAATTGTCATAGTTGTTCTGTTAGCAGTGATAGCGGTCTTTACCGGCACTCTCGAACCTAGCAGCAGCGGAACAACTCTTCAGTCAGCCACAACCGCCACATGCCTGAGAGTCAACCCCATATACTGCGACTATACCAAGAAAGATTATGATGGTGATGATTATAAATTCATTGCAGCCAGGATGCCTGTCTATGACTTTGATGCAAATGGGGATGGCATCCTGAATACACATACTCCAGAAGAACAGTGGGGAAGCCATGAAGGAGAAGACAATTTAGAAATGTTGTGCATTAATTATTATGGTTGCAAAAACGGCGGAGCTTATCATAATGATGCTAGCTGGGCAGCCTGGTATATGTGCTGTTTAAAAAAGGTCTGCGGCTGTCCCTGACAAGACAAAACTTTATATATCCGGATATCAATAAAAAAATAGAGGTGAAAAACAGTGAAAGGTATTGAATTACCAATAAATATTTTAGTTGTAGTAGCAGTGGCTGTTATTGTTCTACTGGGTGTAGTTGCCTTGTACTTCAGCGGCTTCATGGGACCTGCGGGAATCATGAGCCAAGAGTCAGCAAAGCAGAAGTACTGCGCACTTGTAATGAGGTCTCCAGACGGTTGCTCAGGCGGAACCAGTTTGGCTAGCATAGCAATCTCTGATTTTGATGCTAATAGGGATGGTGAAATAACCTATGGCACGACTTGGGATTGGGATGCATCTCCTTTAGCATGCGGTACTAATGCTGTAGCAAACGAGGATAACTTAGCAGCTTTACTAGCCTGTTATTTTGGAGCAACAAGTGAGAGAAACGGACTAATATCATGTGGCTGCGCAATATAGTTTTGTAGAAAAACAGCTATTCAGTGATGGGAATGAGAAAAAGAGAATTTGTTTGTTTAGATTATTTTTCAATTGTCTGCCTCTATTTGATTAGAGGTGGGTTGTTCTTTTCTTTTAAATTATTGATAGATTTATTAAGATTGGAGCATTAATGCTCAACGGTTACTAAACCATTGATAAAACGGATACAGAAAACAGGAGGTTGTAAAAATGGCAGAGAAAGAAGCAGATAACAACGTAGTCTTCATAGGCAAGAAGCCTGCAATGAGCTATGTGCTGGCATGCGTGACGCAGTTCAACGCGGGAAATAGCGAGATAATACTGAAGGCCAGAGGAAGGGCAATATCCCACGCAGTGGACGTGGCTGAAATAGTGAGGAACAAGTTCGTCACAGGCACAGAGATCAAGAACGTCAAGATAGACACAGAGCAGGTCGAGACAGAGCAGGGAGAGAAGCTAAACGTCTCTTCAATAGAGATCGTACTGGGGAAGAAGTGATTCAGTTTTTCAAGGGGCATTGGTTTTTTCGCCCTCGCGGTTTTTCTTAGGATATTTTTATATATGGGGCGTCTCAAATAGAGAATATGAAGGGCATAGAGCTTCCCATTAATGTTCTGGTCATTATCGTGATAGCCGTCATTGTATTGTTAGGTGTGATAGCTGTTTACTTCACTGGCTGGACGCCTTTCGCCCAGACAGCGGGAGTTGACGCTGTCAAGAACGCTGGATGCAGGATAGTTGCTTATGACTGTTCAAATGCTGATTTGGATAGCATATTGTTTGACGGGTCAATGGCCGGCCTTCCTACATTCGATGTAAATGGTGATGGCAACCTTTGCCCAGCTGACACTGCCGGTACTGGTTGCACTGTGAATGATGATTTGGAAAATTTATGCAGAATTCATTTTGACGCAGACCCTACACAGTGCGCAAAACTATGTGGTTGCACTTAGTTTTATATACGACTTTTCTCAAATAGGAATTATGAAGGGCGTTGCTCTACCCATTGAAGTTCTGGTTGTCATCGTTATAGCTGTAATTGTTCTTTTGGGCATGGTTGCCGTGTACTTCTCGGGATGGACGCCCTTTGCTCAAACAGCAGGAATTGATGCTATCAAGAACGATGCATGCAGAAAAATTGCATACGACTGCTCTAAGAGCCCAGCAGATGTAGATATTGAAGACGTGGATGATGCCACTGATTTACAAACATTATGTGAAGTGTATTATGATATAGATGACAATGATCTTGATGCATGCAGAAGACTCTGTGGTTGTATAACATAATCCCTTTCTAACAAATATTTAAATTGAATTGTTCATAACAGTTAGATAAGGGCCTGTAGATCAATGGTAGATCGTTTGCTTTGCAAGCAAAAGGTTTCGGGTTCAAGTCCCGACGGGTCCACTCAATTCCTCACTACAAAAAGATAAATATCAATAATCTAAATTATAATGCGTGAAAAGTACAGTTTCTGCTCTTATACATGAATCACCAGAAGGCAATGTATATGTTGGGTGGCCAAAAGAGGTTGAAGAATTGTTTAAAAAAAGTGTTGAAGGCGTTCCCAAACAATTTAGAACTATGGCTCAATATCTTCATAATAATCCTTTTTATAGAAGTGTTTGTGATGCAATAGAAAATAGATCTTCAAACTATAGACCCCCTGATAAGAAGACGGTTAAAAAACTGATAAAAACAGATATGGTAAGACATGGAATAGATGAATGTAAATTACCTGAAATTTTTAATGAATTAGAAAGTAAAGATCTCCTTCATGTCGAACAAGAAAATAATCCAAAAACGTATCATCCCACTAGCCTTTCTTGGCAAGTTTTAGACTTTATGAAATTATTTGAAGAGAAAACTATCGGTACTCTTGCTAAAGAATTAAAAATTGGGGATCCAGAATATGACCCTATAATTACTAAAGCTTTAATGAATTCAATGTATTCTCTTTTAGCATAAAGGTAATTAAATATAGTTCACACTAGTTCTGAAAAAATTGCTGATGTAGCAAGACTCACTCTAAAAGTATTAAGGAGGTGATCCAGCCGCACCTTCCAGTACGGCTACCTTGTTATGACTTAGCCCCACTCGCGAACTCCTGGCTCGACTTTGCTAAAACAGAGCCTCACCAAAAATTCACTCGCATGGCTTGACAGGCAGTGTGTGCAAAGAGCAGGGACGCATTCAGCGAACGATTATGACGTTCGCTTACTAGAGATTCCGGCTTCATGAGGGTGGGTTACAACCCTCAATCTGAACTGAGGTTGGGTTTAGGCGATTGGCTTCACCTTTCGGTGTTGCAACGCATTGTCCCAGCCATTGTAGACCGCGTGTAGCCGAGGATATTCGGGCCTTCCGCCATCTAAAATCCAACTCTACAACTTTCTTGCTCCACGTGGAAATTAATATCATTATCTTTAAAAAAAGACTCAAATTGCGATTTAGACTTACAGATGTATACGGACCAACCGTCGCCCACTCCTTCCTCTGGTTTATCACCAGCGGTCCCGCCATAGTACTTGCACTCTTTTGACCGGAATGGTCTGAAAGCGCAGTGGTAAATGACAGTGTGGGTCTCGCTCGTTAACGGACTTAACCGCACGCCTCAAGGTACGAGCTGACGATGGCCATGCAACTCCTCTCAGCTTGTCTGGTAAACCCTTTAGATTGACCTTCATTCTGCTGTCAACCCTCGTGAGATTTTCGGCGTTGAATCCAATTAAACCGCAGTCTCCACCTCTTGTGTGCTCTCCCGCCAATTCCCTTAAGTTTCAGCCTTGCGGCCGTACTCCCCAGGTGGCCCGCTTAACATCTACACTCCAACACTGCAAGCTCCCGTAGAGCCTGCAACATCAAGCGGGCATCGTTTACAGCTAGGACTACTGGGGTATCTAATCCCATTTGCTCCCCTAGCTTTCGTCCCTCACCGTCGGACTTGTTCCAGGTAGACGCCTTCGCCACCGGTGGTCCTCCATGGATTAAAGGATTTAACCCCTACTCATGGAATACCTCTACCCTCTCCCAATCCCAAGTTCAGCAGTATTCTCAGCAAGCTTGCTAGTTAGCTAGCAGATTTCACCAAGAACTCACTGAACCGGCTACGGACGCTTTAGACCCAATAATCGCGATCACCACTCGTGGCGCGGGTATTACCGCGGCGGCTGCCACCCGTCTTACCCACCACTTATTCGCCTTGCTCTTTAGGCAAAACAAAAGACTATACTATGTATAGCCACTCAGGGTTCCCTTCTCACCCGTTAAGGCATTGGAAAGTTTTCGTACCTGCTGCGTCCCGTAGGACCTGTTTTCATGTCTCAGAAAACATCTCGAGGCTTCCACTCTCATGGCCCCTACCCGTTAAAGGTTTGTGAGTATTTTATACTCACAACTGCCATGATAGGCCGCAGTCCTATTCTTAGCCGCCGGAGCTTTCACTGTCAGAGCATTCCAGCACCTGACAATTATGAAGTATTAGCCCCAGTTTCCCAGGATTATCCTCCAGCTAAGAGTAAGTTAACTACGTGTTACTGAGCTGTTCGGCGAGTCCAGATGACTCTCGCCTCGCTTGGCTAAGTCGAACCCTAATAGCAGTGACCTCTGGCAGGATCAACCAGAATTGCGGTCATGCACATATGATCTTCACTTTAATATTTCTTAGAGTCTGTCGTCATTACTACATCAGCCAAAAAAAGCTCTTGACCTCATCTTTAGCCACGAATGAAAGTGGTTTTTCATATTAGCCCAATGGCACATCCAAACCGAACGCCTTTTCGTGGCATTTAAAAGTCTATTCAGTTGTAAGTATAAATAATCACCTTAATCCTTTTAAACTTTCTCTTTAGAATAGAAAAAGGCCGCAACCGGGATTCGAACCCAGGTCAAAGGCTCCACAGGCCTCTATGTTACCATTACACTATTGCGGCCATTGATAAAAGTTGTTTGTCTTAAGAATATAAAAACTTATTTGGGAATAAATTTCTCTATTAACCCTCTCTTCCTTTGCTGGACATTTTACTCATTAAGATAAGATTTTAATAATGAAAGTTTGTTAAGTATGTACTTATTTTGATTACTTATTACATCAATAGTTTGATTTTTAGCTAAACGCATGGTCATATATTGCTCATGAGTTGGAGCTATATAAATTATTTGAATCCGCTCTAAAGCTCTATTTACAATTGACATCTTAAGGTAAACATCCATCATAATCTTTTTTGTATCTTCATCTCCAATCTTTTGATTAATAGCATCTTTAAGAATAATTGTTGAATATTGGTCACCTGTGATTTCGTTTGTTGCTTTGAACATTTCTTTTTGAGTCTCAAAATAAGACAAAAAATCTAAGTTGATATCTATTTCGTTTTTTAAGGTTTCTGTCAAAGCTTTTATACTTGCTAACTCTGATTCTTGTATAATTTTTTGTTGGCAATTAA
>CAYQXC010000018.1:0-9506 GCA_964421545.1 uncultured archaeon
CCAATTTCCTTCAGTCCTGTTAAAAGCTTGAATAGCTGCTTCCTTATCTCAAAGGCCTCCTTATAGTACATGCCAAAGACAGCTGTCGAGTCAATGGCAACTCTTTGAACCTTTTTCTGCTTTATCTCATCCAATAAAGGAGAGGTGACATCTGTTATCTGGAACGGATCCTGATATGTCAAAAAGAGCTTCTTGTCTTTCATATACTTCTCAAAGTCCCAGCCAAATCTTTGAACATCACCCATGATATCCTCTGGCCTCTCTTCCAAAGTGATGAACATACAAGTCTCTCCTTTCTGCAAGCCTTCCCAGATGAACTGTGCACAGAATATGGTCTTTCCAGTACCTGCTGCACCAGAAATAAGATTAGTGGAACCCTTTGCAAAACCGCCTTCCATCAACTTGTCCAAACCAGGAATACCAGAAGGCACTCTCTCAAAATCAGAAGCCTTAGATTTTTTAGGCATATTTTAAAATTATTAAGAAATTAGTATATAAATCTAATCAGCAATCATTATTGGTTTTGCCAGAGCATCGGCAGGCAGCGGCCTCTTGAACTTGACCTTCAAAGTACCCTTTCTTCCGTGAAGGCCTGACACAAAGCCGACATGCTTGTTGCCCTTCTCGTCAACCCAGACAGCCCTTTTGCCAATGAACCTGCCCGCGTCCCTCTTGGAATTGACGCTAGGCATCTCTACCAAGACCTCTTTCGTGTATGCAATATGATAGTTTACGATTACTCCGTTTGGACCCATATTAAACACCCTCATCATCATCAAAATTCCCATGGTTCTTTTGTAATTAAACTCGTTACCATATAAATACTTCACTTCACGTGAAGACTATCCTATGATATAGGGTTTCTAGTATATAAATGGGTAGGTTTTTCACTATAGTTCTGTAGTTAATTTTATAAGAGAATTTATAATGTTTCAAGGCTGAAAATGCCACTTTGGCATAGTAAAATTCTAGATTTTGACGAATTTTACCCTTCTTTCGGGCATGGTTATGACGGCTGCCTCGCCTTTTCTTCCATAACCGGAATTGACGACAACTGTTCTGTTTATTTTAGCTTTTCCTTGGTTTTCATGCATATGACCGCATATATGGAACATTGGTTTGTATTTTTTATCAAATTCCAAATAAAACTCATCACCAATTCTCTCTCCGTTAAGAGGACTTTCCTTGTTTCTAATCTTATCCAACTTACCGAAGGGAACGTCGTGAGTAAGAAAAATGAAATCACCCCTTACGCCCTTTACTAGCTTATTAAGTTTTTTCTTCTGTTTTTTTGAAGATGTATTCGATATGTTCTTCTTGTCAACATAACCCCTATAACCAGACTGTCCTAGAATTAGTAATCCATTAAATCTTATTCTCCTATTCTTCAGAAGTTTAATATTTCTATAATTCTTAACTATATGCCCTATTCCTTTGAAGTTCATGCCATATTTTTTAATCTCTTCACTGGTAATATCATGATTTCCGTAAACCATGAACACAGGTATGTTCAATTGATTTAATTTTTTTAAAACAATTTTAGAAATTTTGATTTTTTTTATCATCATTTCTCTGATTTTCTTTTTTCCTACAATATCAACCAATTTTTCTCCAGCTCCCAGTCTGTCCCAATACAACCACTCTATCTCATTACCAGAACAAAGGTCTCCGGGGCATAGAATCATGTCAATTTTATTTTTAACAACAAAACTTTTCAGATTTCTAGGAATTCTTCCGTGGAAGTCCCCAATAGCTAGAATTCTCAATCAATCACTTCTTTGCCTTTTTCTTTTTGGACTTTTTATTTATTTTGTTTATTTCCTTGGCAGTCTCAAGAACCTGCTTTGCTTGTTCCATTTTCTCATCAGGCTCTTGGGGCAGGGGCTTCTTCATAATTTTGGAGACATCAGCAACAAACCTTCTCACATACTCCCTGCTCATGTAGATATCCCTGTCCTTTATCTCCCCAATTTTCTTCTCATCCAAGAGTTTCCTCATCTGTATGACCTTATCAAAAACATCAGAATAGGTAGAATTGACCAGACCCGCCTCAACCAGATACTTCTTGAAAGCGACTGGCAGCTTCTCCGGCTCCTTGGGAAGTTTCTTCAGAGATTTCAAGGCAGCCACAGAAGCCTTGACCATTACCTCGTAGCTTCTCTTTATGTCATAGGCCTTCCTGTTGAACTCGAGAGTCTTTAACAGCTTGTCAAACCTCTTGACATACTTCCCTGTCTTCTTGATCCACTCATCAACCTCCTTGCCAGAAACATCCTTCAGCTCCTTGTTCTCCACCTTCTTCCTGAAGATGTAAACATCCTCCAGCAATTGTGCATACTCCTCCTCAAGCAATCCTGCGTCAACCAAGTGCTTTCTAACCTCTTTGGCAGCTGTCTTGGGAGCTGGTGGGCCAACTCCTATATACATTAGAACAGCTTGAGCAGCGTCCAACAATGCATAGTACATGTCCTCTGCAATCATGTAGAGCTTAACACTTTTGACTCTGGTAAGCCTTCTGGGAACACCTTCCATCCTCATGTGGGCTGCCTCTGGAGTTATGGGGAACTCGCCCCATTCAAGCAGCTTTCTCATTGGAATGAAGAAGCCAGTATCGTAAATGGCATAGCCCTCCCTGATTATGTTGAAGAACAAGGGATGTGTATACCTTATGCCTTTGATGAACTCGGTTAAAGCAAGTATGGGCTGGGCATGAAGCCTCGGATCAATAGAGCTTGCGACCTTGTAAATGTCCTCGTCAATCTTGCTCCTGATGTTTTCGAATTTTTTCAGGGGCATCTTGGTATCGTCGAATATTATATAGATATCAACATCGGACTTCCCAGTGCCTTGGCCCTTCATGAAAGAGCCGAAAACAATAACAGACTTGACATAACCCTTGAACATGCCCAGAATCCTGTTCTTGAAGTCCTCAGCTGACTTGAGCCTAGTCTCAACCGAGAACTTCTTAAGCTTCTTTCCGACGCTCTTAGTCATTTTATCACTAAAAAGTAATTATTCTATATTCTATTTATACTTTTCCTTTTTCCAGACTTCAGCCTTGCCCTTGCCAGTGGCTGTCTTGCTCAAAAATGTGTATTCCTCCTCGGGAACAGCCAGCATGCCCTTTATGGGATCTAGGAAATGGTCCCTGATCGTCACCTCTTGCCTTTTCAAGTCAGGCCCCCCAGGCTCTAGACCAAAGAATTCCATTGGAAGCTCCTTTGGAGGAACATCCCTTTCCAAAAAATACTTTATCATTCTCAATGATATGATAGTTGAGCCTCTTGCTGCTGCTGCTCTCTCAAAAATAAGATAGCCGTCCATAAAGCCCTTTTTCCTTAGCTCGAAAAGTCTCTCATACAAGTAAGTCTGGGCTGCCGAGCCTTGGGGAATGGGCATGTGAGCCGGAATATGAGGAGTTGGCCACCCTAGGTGGCAGACTTTTAACCATTTTGCCATTTTGTACGGGATTGTTTCAATCTCTTTTTGTGGGTCTATGTTCTGGGACAGGACATGCTCAAAGTCAAAGCATATCCCAACCCACTCGGAGCCGATTGCATCACACAAGAAAATCATGTCTCTCGGCCTTACCAATCTGCTTAAGCCCTCCAAGCCAGAGGAACCCATCTGTGCCTCAAAAACAAATATTATCTCGTGTTTTTTTAACAATGGTTTGGGATCCTTAAATTTTTTTGTATCATTTGGATTGAAATGACCCCATATATATTTTGAGGAAACAGCAGGAACCCAATCCTTGCTTTTTTCAATAAGCTTGTCATCGGGAATTTTCTTTCCCACAATGCTCTTCCACAGGGGATCATTGTTTTCCTGCATCCATTTAGAAACTATAATATATGCTATTCTTTCTGCTCCATATTCTAACTCACTAGAATCAAGAAATTCAGATAAGGCTTTTTTATAAGCTTCTTTTTCAATCTTAATCATTTCTTCATTTGTTAAATTCTCTTTGCCTTTTTTCCTCATTTCTTCATCACGAAGACTACTAAGATAGTATCTAACATACCCAGAAAGATGAGTTGCTCTAATTATATTCCTTTTAACGGCTTCAATAGTCCAATCAAGAATTTTTGGATTCTCCTTAAAGAAATCTTTCATTGACCTTCCCCATGGGTCAACAAGCTTTGCTGGCTGCAAATCCCTTCCAAGCTTTATGAAAGGAGTTGTCTCTGAAGGATGTATGTTAACATATTCTCCTCCCAGCTCACCGCAGCCCTTTATATGGTCTATCAATCTTTGATGAGCATGGTTGTAATGCATCTCTATGCACGAGTCAAGCATGCCCATTGGCTTTTCCCCGCCTCCCATTGCATATGACTCCCCGTGGAAGCCAAGCCTCAAACCCAATTTCTTCATCCTTTTCATGCCCTCCTTCAAATAAGGCTCTTTGAATTCTGTGATTGACTCCAAATCAACCTGAGTGAAATTCACACCCTCAATGGCTCCCTTGAAGAATTTCCTGGGCATTGTCAAGAACTCTTCCTTTTCCTTTGCATCAGCTGTCATGAACATGCCGCTTGAAAAGCCTATTATGTATCCCTTTAGTCTCATTACTCAACACCCATTTTTGCTATAATGAACTTCACAATGCTGAAGAAATAAGGGGCAACAACTTTTGCATAGTTCTTGGATATTCTTTCCCTGAAATCCTTCTCATAGGGACCCGGCTTGAAAAAGGAGAATCTGTTGGATTTGGGGACCTTGATTTTCTTGAGGAAGTCGCTATAGGCCTTTCCGCTGTCCCTCAGCTCCTTGATGAACTTTCCATATCCACTAATTTCCTGCTTGGGGAAAAGCTCAGGGAACTCCCCCATAACAATCTCACTAATCTGCCTCTCCTCCACCCTAACGCCAAGTATCTCGTCTATGTACCTCTCCAGTTCAATGTCCCTGCATTTAAGCTCGAGAATCTTGACAAGGAGGATGTTCTGGGAAACAACGAAATTGCTCATTCTAAAGGTTATGTCTTCCAACTCACCGACAGGCAGCCTTGTGCCCAACCTCAAGATTTTGTAATCAGTAAAAATGTAGTACATCTCATAGGGGTCCAGACCCATTTCCCCTCTTTTCCAAGCAGGCAGTATCTGCTCCTCGACAATCTCGTCTGCGAATTTTTTATCCAAAAGATTCATTGACCCGCACTTCGGGCACAAAGCGACGCCTGAAGGAGAATATGCCTTGCATTTGGGACAGTACTTCCTATTGTTGTTTAGCCATGGATAAATGGATGCCAGGCCTATGACAGGATTCAGGATGAACCTCTCTCTTACATAGTCGTCATAGGGATTCTCAGCAAAGCCGTCCTTCATCTCTGCTGCTGGCTTTCTAGACTCTTCGGTTTTAATGAACCTCCACGCAAATATCCTTATGCCGTTTGTGAAAGTTGCCACTCCTGTTATGTCAGCAAAGGATTTGAGCGAACCACTCCTCAGATCGCTTCTCTCCCCACCCAGTTTTGTCATGCTGAACCTCGCAATGTAAGGCTTCAGCCATTTCCTGTACTCCTGTACGGACTTCCTCCTGCTCTCAACCATGCCCATTATTCTCTCATATCTCTCCCTAACTGATGCACCGAACATCTCCTTCCATTTTATGTAAAGCTTGTTCTTTGTGGCGAGTATTATTCCCTCTGCCTTGGAAATTTTGTATTTGTCTGCAATTGCCTTGGGGTCAACATCCTCATCATTAAGCCTCTGGAAGTCAGAAATTATTGTTGGCCACCTGGGAACAATTGTGCGAGCCATGCTGACATCCGTGTGAACGTCAACCTGGTCAACAAACATGGCCTTCAAGGAATGCTCGTCCTTCTTAGCAAAGTAAGTGAGAATCTCCTTGTACTTTCTCAAGTCATGGCTCATCAACTCGAAATCAGCAACAGCCTGTGCAGCTGAAGACAGGCCTGTCTTTATTGTTGACTCCAGCATCTGCTTTGTTGCCATTGTCCTGTCATAATATTCCTTGTGCGTCGGGGAGACCTCGATCCATTCGTCCGCCTTTTCAATATGCCAGGCCAGCTTGGGAAGATAAAAAAACAGGGAGTAGTATAAAGCCGAGGCTTCCCCGGGCTTTCCAGTGAAGTTCAATTCCACATTCTGGTCAGCATACAGTTCCTTTCCAGGCGGTGCAGTAGGACCCGAGCACACAAAAAATCCCAATGAAGACTGCTGCAGATTAACTGGAATGCCTTTATCATCAGCTTTCTCAACCCCTATCTCGTAAATATCCTTGTCCATTTTATCAACCAAATATTAATAGCCCTATTCCGAGCAAAAACATTACTACCCCTATGAGTATCCCGCTCATTGCAAAACTATTCCTCTGATACCTTGTCATGTCAGGGAAGTACTTCAATATGAAAAAGCCCACAATAACCATTAGCAAGCCGAAAATCTTCAAAATCATATTTAATAATTGATATAAAGTTTATAAAAACGTTTATCTAATAATAGATTGGATAAAAATGGTCTGGGCAAGGACAAAACTAATGATTCATGATGACTTGTTTAGACCTGTTAACAGGGTGGTAGTCAGGTACGACGGACCCAATCCAGAAAAGTTCTACAAGGAAGTACATGATTTGATCCTAGTCTCATTCAGGGTCACTGAGCACGCCATCCAGGAAAAGGAGTTTCACTGGTCCAAGGGAACACCTGAAAAATTCAAGGTGAGGTGGGAGGTCAACAAGGACCTAGACAAATTCTCATACTACTGGATAGACATCAAGCTGACTGGTGAGACCTCCAAATCAAGCGGAAAGGCTGAGATTGTTGTTGACGGCGGGCTGAGGACAGAATACCCGCAGGACACTTTCTGGCAGAAAAGCCTGCCTTACGAGTTCTTGAGAATGCTCTGGCACTCTGTTTTCTACTCTGCCAAGAGGGACGAGTTCCTGAGAGAGGGAAGACTGCTGCTATCCTCTTTTGTTAATGAAATAAGAGTTTTGACAAGGGTTTGAAATGCCAGACATCAAGCTCAGAACCGATATTCTTGCACCAAAACATTTCAAGACTTACAAGTTTTCAGGCTACCATCCCACAAGGTTCCTGAAAATAGCACCGAACATCATAAAAGATGTTTTCGAGATAAAGGAACCAAACACTTTTGAAGACAAGCTGCAGTGGGACAAGTCATCTGATCCAATTGAATTCTTCGCTCTATGGAGAGGGAAGGACAGCAAAGACAACAAGACAGCCTTTTGGGTAACTGTAAAGGTATTGGGAGTGCAGAAGGCGAAAGACAAAATAGGAAATGTAAGCATTTTTGTATCAGCCACTCTGGACACTAAATTCTCCTATTCCAATTCCTTGGAAAAGGCCCTGATAACAGCTTATGCTCACTTATATTATCACAAGATAAGAAGAAGGTACATTAAGGAACAAAAAGTGAAGCTGGATGCTTTTGATTTGGAAATAAAAAAAATACTAAGAGCAATGGAGGGATAGATAATATGGGAATACTCGACAAGTTCAAGAGAAAGAAAGAGGAAGTGAGGCTTCCAGCAGACATAGGCGACTCGGGACCAGACTTGCCTGAAGGCTTGGAGAGGTTCAGGGCAACACAGCCAGACTTCCCGAGAACAGAATTCTATGACAAGCCCCTGGAAGTTCCAAAGGCAGACCAAGTAGAAAAGATCGACTTGGTAATACAAAAGCTTGACACAATTGACACTAGGTTAAAACTAATAGAAGAAAAAATAAAGAGGTATTAATTACTTTCTTTTCCTCTTTTTCTTTACTGCCCTTTTGGCTTTCCTTTCTATGCGTTCTGAGCTCTCTTCCCTGACCTTTTTCTCAACTTCCTCTTCCAAGCCCAGCTTTTCGCACAGTTCCTTGAACCTGTTCCTTATTGTGACCTCTGTCACCCCGATTGCATCCGCAATTTCCCTCTGGGTCCTCTTCTCGCCTTCAAGGACAGCAGCTATGTACAAGGCTGCGGCAGCAACCCCTGTCGGGCCCTTGCCTGAGGATGCCTCGATTTTCTTGGCCTTGTCCAAATATCTTATTGCCCTTGCCTGGGTCCTGTCGCTCAAGCCAAGCATAGAAGCGAATCTTGGAACATAATCCTTGGGCATGGCTGGAAGAATTCTCATTCCCAATTCCCTTGCTATATACCTGTAAGTCCTTCCAATTTCCCTTCTCTCAACACCAGAAGCCTCAGCTATTTCCTCCAAAGTCCTCGGTGTCTGCATTTCCCTGCAAACAGTATACAATAAAGCTGCTATAACAGACTCCATTGACCTTCCCCTTACTAATCCTCTGTCAACAGCCTGCTCGTATTTCTTGGCAACTTGCTCGTGGACTGACCTTGGCAATCCAAGGAAAGAAATCAACCTTTGTAATTCGGACAAGGCAAATGACAAGTTCCTGTCTTTTGACTCAACAAGCCTTTTCTGCCACTTGGTTAATCTATAATACTGAGCTCTCTTTGAAGGAGCTACCTTGAACAGTTCTCCCCTTCCTCTTCCAATTTCAGTTGTCAGACCTTTGTCATGTTTTGTAAAGGTCAAAGGGGCTCCTGCCCTTGTTCTTCTGGACATCTGCTCTTCGTCAAAGGCTCTCCACTCTGGAGAAGCATCAATCTTGTCCTCTTCCATAACCAAACCGCATTTTGCACAGACTGTTTCTCCCCTTCTCTCATCTTCCCTAAAATACTTGGAGCCGCAGTCCGGGCATTTTTTTGCTTTTTGTTTTCTTGGCATTTAATCACATATTAAATAAAAGGATTTTTGTAATCATTAGCTCCAGATATTGGCATTCCTACTTTATAACCCATGTTTTTAATTTCACTTCTAATCTTATACAAATTACCTAATGGTGCTACAACCATTCCATCTTCCTTTAAAGAAGCACCACGAAAAGCGAGAAAATTATCTACATTATCCCTATCAGTTATCCCTCCAAGAGGAAATGCACCGTATTTTTTGAGATCATTGGGCTGTTCGAACATTTTTTCACCATATTTACTATCAAGTAGTAAATAATTTTACTCTTGTTATTAATTATTTGTATTGTGGGCATATTTAAAGCTTTTGGTCATTTATAAACAATTTCTCCCTATAAATATAGCATGAGTATGCTTCCCTTAGCGTCAATCGAAAGAATAGCAAGAAAGGCCGGAGCGAGGAGGATATCCGCCAAGGCCATCAAGGAACTGGCAAAATGTGTAGAGGAGATAGGCCTAGAGCTGACCTTGGAGGCTGCCCAAGCTGCCAGGCATGCCAAAAGAAAGACGATTCTCAAACACGACATAAAACTGGTTGCTGGCAAGGCTTGAAAACAATTTAAGCTAAACTTTATATTGTTCTTTTTACCTTATTCTTTCATGGTAACTACTAGAAAGGCAATTAAAAACTTACAACCCGGCAAATTCTGTGTCATTGACGATGAACCCTGCAAAGTTATAAGGGTGACAACGTCTGTTCCCGGAAAGCATGGGGGCGCAAAGGCAAGGCTGGAAGCAACTGGTTTATTTGACAACAAGAGAAGGTC
>CAYQXC010000019.1:0-9367 GCA_964421545.1 uncultured archaeon
TATTCTTGCGTTTGTTTTTTTGAAAGAGAGAATAAAAAGAAAACAGGTGTATGCAATGCTTGCCATGATTCTGGGAGCATACATGATATCCTACAGCGCCATAAGCTTTGACGTTGCCTTGGGCGACTTGCTGGTCATTGTTGCCACAGTTCTGTTTGCTGTTGAGAACATAATATCCAAGTATGCAATGTCAAACAAGGAGTCGAATTTTGTCGTCTCGTTCTGCAGGATGTTCTTTGCTTCACTTGTCCTGCTGTCCATTGTTTTGCTTGCTGGGAATTGCGAGCAGCTGATCTTGCTTAATTATGAGCAGATATTGTATATTGGGGTTTCTGTTTCTCTCCTGTTCCTATATGTGCTCTTCTGGTATTATTCAATAAGCCTGATAAAAGTCTCCAGGGCCTCCACCCTGCTTTTGCTGTCTCCCTTCATCTCACTGTTGCTGTCCTTCATGCTATTAGGAGAAAGTTTGCTGCCGTTGCAGATTCTAGGTTCTGTCCTGATTCTATTAGGAGCATTCATTGTTTCAATAAAGAGTTAACCCTTTGAACTATCTCTCCTATCTTGCTTTCCAGCTCTTTACTCATCTCTAATCCAAAGTCTACATTCTTTGTCTGAATACCTATTATCTTTATTTTAGAATTGGGCAGGAACTTCTGCAACAAGTCAAATGTTATGTTGTGGGTCGATATCACAACATTTTTTATGTCATCAAGCTCGAAGGTTCTGACCTCACCAACATCTCCGTCGAACTGCAAAGCATCAATGATTATTATTTCCTCGCATATTTTCAGCTGGTCTATGAAATTCTCAGGCATGACTTCTCCCTTTATCTTCTTCATGCCCTCGACATCCAGCCTTTCTAGTATAATGTTGCCTATGTTGTCGTCTGACTTTATGGGATTGCCGATGCTCATGACAGCTCTCATAAAATTTATTAGGTGTGTTAATACTTAATTATTATATGCTCAAGGAAGACAGGATAAGACTTCTGAAAATGGCCATCTCTTGTTTGAGGAGAGAAGGCGAGGAGAGGCCGATATTCAGCCCCAATGTTCCGACTAAGGAGGAAATAGATGTAATAAAGAAGTCATTAGAGACAGGGATTGTTGAGGAGGGAATGCTGAAGAAGTTCTTCCCAATGGCATACAAGGGAGTCAGCGAGCACGGGTTCTTTGAATACTTTTTCTTGATTCATAACAAGACCATAGGCATGCTTGAGAGATATACCAAGGACAAGCTGGTTGAGTGGTGCACTGCCTATCCAGGCATAATAGTTGATAAAGATAATTCAGGGTGGGTTGTTGAGAGGCCTGATGGCAAGAGAATAATCACAGACTCGGAGGCCTATCCAGGAATAACAATTGAAAAGGGATTGAAAATCGGGGACTTTGTCATTCTTCACAGGAACAAGGTTCACATGGTTTTGAGTGAAGAGGAATATAAGACTGTCTTGGAAATCTATAATAAATTCAGAAATGAAAAGTGAGCTATCTTCTCTTCCTTCTTTTGATTTTTTTCTTTCTTCTCTTTTTCTTCTGCTTTTTGGTCAGCCTTTTTTTCTGTGCCATAATAGAAATACGTTATGCTAGAATATAAAATAATTTTAAAAAAGGGAAAAACCATATAGGGATATGTGTTTGATTCAGAAAGGGACTGTCCTTGAAGTCAAGGGCAAGACTGCTGTTGTCAATGTTAGCGGTATGAAGAAGGAAGTCACGGTCACTGATGACGTGGAAGTGGGGGACAGAATAAATGTTTTCCAGACTCTAGGTTTCAAGAAGTAATCTTAATTTTTGAATTTTCTAAAGAAAAAAAGAAAGAATAGCGGGGGCTGGAATTTCATAGGAACAAGAGCACTTATCCCTAATTTGAACCAGCGACCTTCGGGTTATGAGCCCGACGGGCACTCCTGGCTGCCCTACCCATATAGACATCTTTTAGATGTTCGCTATGGTATAGCCCCGCTATTAACTTTTAATGAATTATTTTTAACGTTTATAAAAGCAATAGATATGTTTAGTAGATATAAATCTGACCAATTTTTATTTTTCCATTTCCTTGTACTTATAGTAGAATTTATTCCCAAATCATTAAGATATCCTTTTACCTTTACTATGAGTTTCTTATTTGTATTAACAATTTTTATTGATGATTTCTTCAAATTAACGCTACCCTCAGCATCTATCATTCCTGATACAAACCCAATTTTAAAGTCTTTGTCCGATTTTGCAAGTTCTTTCTTAATAAATTCAAAGAACTGTTTAGAATAAATTCTGATTCTATTACAGTCATATCTCTTGTCTTTGTATATTATAGGGTTTAATTTAAGTTTCCTTAGTAAAAGTACTAGATAATTCTGTATTTTAATATCTCTTTTAGAATGGAGGAAGAATTCTACTGTAAAATGACGCCATTTAATATCATGATAAATGTAACCGTCTCCAGAAAATAATCCTAATAAATAACCTTTCTCTTTAGAGGATATATTCTTTAAATTTACAATTTTCATTTAACTACCCCGCTGTGTTAAAATAATAAGACATTAAAAGTTATATAAGCTTTCTCACAGCACCATCAGAATTACACCGAACAGCATGAAAGCGGAGCCTAGCATGCGCTGCAGCACATTACCTTCTTTGAAGAACTTGAAGCCGTAGAAGGAACCAAACAATATGCTTGTCCTTTTGATGGCAATTGCATACACGGCAAGCGTGAGGGTGTAGGTAAAAGAAAGGCATATTTCTGACAGCGACATGAAGAAACCTATACCCAACATCTTCTTGAAGTTCCTCTTTATTTCCTTTAGCTTGAATCTTTTTGTCATGATTAAAAATATGGAGAAAATTGTTGCTGAGAGAAGGTATTCAGAGAAAAACCCAAAGGCCATATTAGAAATATTCACCAGAAGTTTCATGAAGACGGCAAAGAAGCTCCACAAAAAGGATACAATAAACATGAGAACGGTTCCCTTCTCTTTTCCAAGAGAGATAAAAGGCTGCAATAAGCCTTTCTTGACTTCCCTTATGTTGAGAACATAGGCTCCTATCACTATGCTGGCTATTCCTATGATTCCAGCAAAACTTGGGAATTCTCCCAATATCAAGGGTCCTGTGAGGATCATGAAGACAGGCGTAAAGGAAAGCATTGGAAGCGTCAAAGAGAGGGGGGAGATTGATATTGCCTTCATGTAAAGGACAGTAGAAACAACATAAATGATAGAACCGAGAAGAGCCACCGGCCAGAAAAACAAATCAGTTTCTGGTATTCCGGTAAAAAGGAGGAATAAGAAGAGGAACGGTGTCGTAAGTGTTAGAAGGGACCATGCTGCAAGATAATGGTCTATTTTCTTCATGGAATGCTTGCTGATGTAGTCCTTGGTGGCGTCAGCAATGGCGGTAAACAGGCCTGTGATAATCCAAAACATAATAAGAAGTTTGTCTTTGGTTAAATATTAATAAGTCTTATAAATAAAGGGTGTTTATGACAACAATTCTTGGCATTGATGAGGCTGGCAGAGGATCAGTTATAGGTCCAATGTACATTGGTGGGGTTGTGATTGATGAGAAGGACTCGGCCAAGCTGAAGGCTTTGGGTGTCAAGGACAGCAAGCTGCTTACTCCCGAGAAGAGAGAATCATTGTATCCCAAGATAAAGAGGATGGCAAAGGATTTTGTTGTTCTCAAGGTGACTGCCAAGCAGATAGACGAGATGAGGAAGACCACAAATCTTAACAAGATAGAGGCGCAGGAAATGGCAGAGATAATAAAGGCAATGAAGGCTGACAAGGCATATATTGACGCGCCTCAGGTATCGACTGAAAAGTTCAGGGACATACTTCTTGCAATGGTCAAGAACCACACAGAGATAATAGCGGAGAATCATGCCGACGTCAAGTTTCCCGTTGTCTCGGCGGCAGCCATACTTGCGAAAGTTGAGAGGGACAGGGACGTTGAGAGGATAAAGAAGATAGTCGGTTTTGACTTTGGAGTGGGCTATCCCCACGACCAGAGGAGCATTGACTTTGTCAAGAAAGCCCTCAAGGAGGAGAAGCATCTGGAGTTCATAAGGCACTCATGGGTTACTGTTCACAACCTTAAAAATGAGAAGGAACAAAAAACATTAAAAGAGTATAGGAGAAATAAATAAGGAGGATTATTATGAAAAACAAGAACAAGACAACTGTTGTTTACACGCTTAGCGGAATATTGATAGGCTATGCCAGCTTCTTGCTTAACAACGAGTTTCTGGCTCTGGGTTTGGCATTAGTGTCGCTTTTTTTGATAGCCGAGATACTGAAAAAGGCATTGAAGATAGACTCGAAGTTCAAGTGGTTCTGGTCCCACGGCGGATGGGTGTACCTTTTCATCTGGTTCATAACATGGGTGTTGATTTGGAACCAGCCATTTGTTTTGTGATTTTATGATTGAGAACATAGGAGACTGGCAGAGAACCCACTACTCCAAGCAGGTCAAGCCGGAAATGGACAATGATGAGGTCATTGTGATGGGCTGGGTCAGGGAGCTGAGAGATTTAGGCAAGTTAAAGTTCATCAAGCTGGCTGACAGGGAGGGTTTCATACAGGTAACTGCCAAGCCTGGAGATGTCAAGTCAGAAATAATCAAGAAGATTGAGGGCTTGGGAAGGGAGGATGTCATTGCTGTCAAGGGTATTGTAAAGGCAAGCCAACAGGCTCCTAACGGTATTGAGATAATGCCTGTTGATGTTAAAGTTCTAAACACTTCTGATTCTCCGTTGCCTCTGGAGCTAGAGACAAAAAAGACGCCTGCTTTGATAGACACTAGGATGAACTGGAGGTTTTTGGATTTGAGGAAACTTGAGAACAATCTCATATTTAAGATACAGACAGCAATGGAAATGGCCATGAGGGAGTTCTGGATTAAGAACGGTTTCATGGAAATTCATTCACCCAAGTTAATGGGCTCTCAGAGCGAGACAGGAGCAGAACTGTTCACTGTTGTCTATTTTGACAGGGAAGCATATCTGGCTCAATCACCCCAGTTTTACAAGCAGTTGGCAATGATTGCAGGTTTTGACAGGGTTTTCGAGATAGCCCCTGTTTTCAGGGCCAACCCATCACACACAACTAGGCATGACACTGAGTACACTTCAATTGACATGGAAATGTCTTGGATAATATCTCACGAGGATGTGATGGCATTTGAGGAAAAGTGGATTGCTTATGTAATCGAGCAAGTGAAGAAACAATATGGAGATAAGATAAAGGAAACCTTTGGTTTTGACTTGGTTGTTCCCAAACTGCCTTTCCCGAGAATGACCCTAAAGGAGGCTAAGGACAAGATTAAGAAAACCGGCAAAAAGGTTTCATACAAGGAAGACTTGTCTCCTGAAGAAGAGAGGCTCTTAGGAGAGCTAGTAAAAGAAGAGTTCGGTCACGAGTTTGTGTTTGTGACTGAGTTCCCGTGGAAAATCAAGCCTTTCTATCATATGAGAGACGAGAAGAATCCTGAAGTGACAAAAGGTTTTGACTTGATTTGGAAGGGATTGGAGGTAACTACAGGGTCGCAGAGAGAGCATAGATATGATGTTTTAGCTAAACAGGCCAAAGAGAAGAAGCTGAAGTTGGAGAACATAAAGTTCTATTTAGATTTTTTCAGATATGGTGCACCCCCTCACGGAGGTTTTGGTTTTGGGTTGACAAGGGCGCTTATGACAATGCTTGAAATGAGCAATGTCAGGGAGGTTACGTTCGCCTTCAGGGACATGGACAGATTGTATCCTTAGGTGATGAAAGTGAGTGACTGTATATTCTGTGAAATTGTAAAGGGGAAAAGAGAAAGAGAGCATGTCATCTTTGAAGATGATAAGCACATCGCATTTTTGGACATGTACCCTATAATGAAAGGGCAATGTATGATAGTACCGAGAAAGCATGTTGGAGGTCTTGAAGCGTTTACCATGAGTGATAAAGATTTCTCCGATTTGTTTGTTTTCTCTAAAAAAGTCGCAAAAATGATAGAGAAAAAATTAAAACCTAAATTCATTTCCCTTGTGATAGAGGGTACAGGTGTTGATCATCTTCATGTTAAGCTTTATCCTGTTTATGAAATAAGGAAGATGGCTGAGAAGGGTCCTATAAAACCGTACAAGCCTTATGATGGGTATATTATAACAGTACCAGGTCCAAAGGCTGATGAAGAAGAACTGGTGGAAATTGCCAAAAAAATAAAAAGTCCCTACTAAGCATAAATTTTATATAGTTCCAAAAGAATAAACTTTTATAATTTTTAAAAAGTTTCAAAAGTTGATGTTATGGCTTGGAAAATTGACAATGAAAAGTGCATTAGGTGCGGAGGCTGTGTTGCAGTCTGCCCATTTGCGGCATTAGAATTGGATGATAATGTTATTCATGATGAGAAGCTGTGCACTTTGTGCGGACTTTGCGAGAAGGCTTGTCCTGTAGGAGCAATAGAGGTGAAAAAAGATGGGTAAGAAAAAAGGCTGGGGCACCAAGAAGGCCCAGATTAAATATTCAAGAAAAAAGAAGAAAAAATGATGATATGTACGATGTGATAATTGTCGGTGCTGGTCCTGCTGGCAGTTCTTGTGCTAAGAAGCTTGTTGAGAAGGGTTTTTCTGTTAAGGTTTATGATAGGAGAGAGGAGCTGGGAGTTCCTGTCAGGTGCGGGGAAGGCTTGAGCGAGCATGCTCAGGATTTGATAGGCAAGATTCCAGATGAATGCATTTCTCAGAATATCAAGGGAGCCAGGGTGTATGCCCCAAACGGCAAGTATCTGGAGGCTGTGCTTGAGACAGGTGGCTTCATACTTAACAGGAGAAAGTTTGACAAGTGGCTGGCAGAGAAGGCTGAGAAGGCAGGCGCGGAAATACAGAAGGACACCCTTATCACCGACTTCATAGTGGAGGACGGCTACTACACCGGGGTCAAGGGCGAGGGCTTTGAGGAAAAGGCAAGAATGGTTGTCTGCGCCACAGGAGCCGAGTCCGCTTTAAGGAAGTCTTTGAAGGTATTCTCAAAGCTGGAGCTTATTGATTCTTGCTTGCAATACAAGATGTCCGGCATTGGCTCGGACCAGGACTTCATCCACATTTATCTTGGGAACGAGATATCTCCGAGAGGATACACTTGGGTGTTTCCAAAGGGAGGCGACAAGGGCAATGTTGGGGTGGGCATCATTCCAGGAGAAAAGACAGCTAAGCACTATCTGGACAAGTTCATCAAGGAGACCGAGGAACTGAAGAATGGTGAAATATACTTGGTCGAGGGAGGCTGCGTTCCTGTCGGCGGCATGGTGAAGGATGCAGTGGATAATGGTTTATTGCTGTGCGGTGAGGCAGCGCATCATGTCAATCCCATACACGGCGGCGGCATAAAGGAAGGTATTGTATCGGGTTTCTTGGCTGCTGACGTCATTGCAGAATGTTTAAAGAATAATGATGTTTCCAAAAAGGCCCTGTCCAAGTACAATGACCTGTGGTGGGATCAGAGAGGCAACAAGCTGAAGAAGGTGGAGAAGCTGAGGGAAGTTCTCGAGAAGCTCTCTGACAAGGACCTGAACGAGTTGGTTGATGTTCTTAAGCCGGAGGATATTGTTGATTTCACCAGGGGAGCCAAGCTCTCTGTTCTTGCAAAGGCCCTCATGAGAAAGCCCAAGTTACTAGGATTAGCTAGGCACCTCTTGTAATCAGCTTATTTAACACAATACAAATAATTATTTTATCTAAGCTGCAATATTCTAGTGGTAAGATGACAAGAATAGAAAAGCTGGAGATACATGGCTTCAAGTCTTTCGCCAAAAAGACTTCCCTAACCTTTCCTAGCAATTTCTCTGTTATATGCGGTCCCAACGGCTCAGGCAAGTCAAACATTCTCGATGCTTTGTGTTTCGTATTGGGAAGGACATCAGCCAAAACCCTGAGGGCTGGCAGGATGATGGAGATGATTTTTCACGGCACAAAGGCAAAATCGCCTGCAGAGCTGGCAAAGGTGTCCATGCACTTTGACAACTCAAGCAAGGAGTTCCCCTTTGAGGAGGACAAGGTAATCCTGTCCAGAAGAGTGAACAGGAAGGGCATTTCCATTTACAAGCTGAACGGAAGAACTGTCACAAGGGAGAGAGTCCAGGAGATTCTCAGGCCTGTCAGGATACGGCCTGGCGGACACAATATAATACTCCAGGGAGACATTACCGAGATTGTCGAGATGAGCCCGCTTGAAAGAAGGGAAATCATTGACGAGATATCAGGCATAAAAGAGTTTGACCAGAAAAGGGACAAGGCCCAGAGAGAACTGATGACAGTCGAGAACCGGCTAAAAGAGTCTCACATCATTCTTCACGAGAAGAGATCGAGTCTTGTCAGGCTTGAAAAGGAGAGCAAGGACGCCCAAAGATACCAGAAGCTGACCAAGGAGCTTGACAAATTAAGGGCCTCATTGGCCAAGCACAAATTAAAGGTCGCTGAGAAGGCAATGGCGAGGCTTGACGAGAAGATTGGCAAGATAGAGACAGGCGACATTGACGAGGAAGTTGAGAAGATTGAGAAGGAGCTGGAGAGGGTTGAGAAGGAGAGGGACGCTGTTGACAAGAGGCTGTTTGACAGGACCAAGGACATTGCCATAATCAAGGAGGCTGAGAAGATAAGGTCCGAGATAAACAGGAACAAAGACAAGATAGAGATGGGCCAGCTCAACATAAGAAGGACAGAGGACGTGATAAGAAGGCTGGAATACTTGCAGCAGAAGGAGAGGGAGGGCTCTGTTAGCAAGGCTGTCAAGGAGATAATGAACCTTGGGTGGACAGGAGTCTACGGAACAATCGCCTCATTGTCAAAGGTTTCCAAGAAGCACCAGTCAGCTATAGAGGTGGCTGCTGGACCTCACTTGAACGACATAATTGTTTCTGATGAAAGAGTTGCAATTGAGTGCGTCAACCATCTGAAGAAGAACAAGATTGGGAGGGCAACGTTCCTTCCCCTGAACAAGATAAAAACAAGGGACAGCAAAGGCCTGAAGAAGTTCTCGTACGACGAGGGTTTCGTGGGCATAGCAATTGACCTGGTCGAGTTTGACAACAAGTATTACAATGCGTTTTCCCATGTTTTTGGGAGCACTGTGATTGCCAACAACATTTCCTATGTCAGGAGAATGGGCATAGGCAATGCGAGGTTTGTCACATTGGAGGGAGACTTGATAGAGAGGTCAGGAGCGATTATTGGAGGCTATTACACCAAGAAGAAGGCGTTCGCCGGCAGGGAGGAGATTGAAAAATACACCAATGACAAGGCAAGGCTGGCTGCTGACATCAATGTTCTGGAGAAGGACATTGTTTCATTGAA
The DNA here is from genome assembly GCA_964421545.1 of uncultured archaeon. Taxonomy (GTDB): domain Archaea; phylum Aenigmatarchaeota; class Aenigmatarchaeia; order Aenigmatarchaeales; family Aenigmatarchaeaceae; genus JAFGAZ01. Next base: position 9,340 of record CAYQXC010000019.1, read on the forward strand.
GGCACAATTGGAATCTTTGACAACAGAG
>CAYQXC010000020.1:0-3388 GCA_964421545.1 uncultured archaeon
GCTTGAAGAAGGGCTTCATAATCTGAGAAGATAAAAATACATGTGGGCCTGTAGAGATTCGAACTCACGACCTACTGGTCCGAAGCCAGTCGCTCTGTCCAGACTGAGCTACAGGCCCTTAATTAAATAATTTCTAAGAACGATTTAAATAATGTCTATTTGAAAGGGTCTATGCCTGAAATACACCTTGTGCACAATTTATCCTTAGATATTCCAATAGCATTAACAACAGACTCAACGTCATTGAAAAGAACATTATCTATGCTCGGCAAACCTTCTGCAACTTTTTTTCCAATCTCATATATGTCCATGCCTTCTAAGCCAGCAGCCGCCAAAGGCTTGTTAGGCTCATCCTCAAAACAGCGATAAAATATAGGCGCATAACTCACCGCAAAATCAATATGCTTAGCACCTGCATCCTTCAATATAGATGACACTGCCTCGCTTATAGTCCCTCTGACAATGCTGTCATCACCAATAATAACTCTCTTGCCTTCAATAACACTTTTTATTGCATTGTGTTTCATGCTGGCATAGTCTTTTCTTTTATTTGGAACATTAATTATGTAAGTTCTTCCAACATACTGGTTCTTGATTATTCCCTCGTCAAATGGTATTCCACTCGCACTGGAAATACCCAATGCAACAGATCTTCCTGAATCAGGTATACCAACAACAACGCTGTTTCCATCGTTTTTGATGTCATGCAACCTGACTAAGCTCTCACCTAGCTTCTTCCTAACATCATGAGAATTTATGCCGTTCATAACAGAATCTGGCCTAGCCGTATAGACCCACTCAAAAGCACAGTGCTTTGGATTTGGAGGCATTAGCTGCTCTGTATGACAACCGTCTTTACTGGCTATTATCATTTCACCAGGATTAACATCCCTCCTTTCAGTCATCTTAACTTCGCCTATTCTCTCCAAACCATCAATCATGCCTGACTCAGAACCTATCAAAAAATCATCGCCGTTTGTCCCAAAGTACATGGGCCTTACTCCTCTTGCGTCCCTTACGCCCAAGAGTTTAGCCTCCCCGTTTTTCTTATCACGAATAATCATAATAAGAGAATAATAAGCATTACTTAGGTCTTTCATTGTATGTCGTGTGGCCTCTTTTATAGAACCGCTCTCTTTTAGATGTTTATAGAAAGTTCTACCGAAAAGTTCCTTATCATCTTCTGTCTCAAAACCATTTTTCCCATCAACCTCATCACGATTTAAAATAATGCCGTTCATTGAAACAGAAATATCAAAATCTGTATAATTTATTTCTAGAGGAGAGACATACTTCACATTTCCCTTCTCTGTTCCAACATGCCCTATTGAAGCATAATCGGAAGGAACTGAAAGGATATTCAGCAGTTCTTTAGGAAAAACTGCCTCGACCCTTCCATTCCCGATATATGTTCTAATCGACTTATCTCCAGCGGTTGTGATTCCAGCCGAACCTTGACCTCTGTGATGAACTTGGAAAAGCCCAAAATGAGTTTTAAGAGATGTTTTCTCATTAGAAAAAACTCCCGCTATGCCACCCATGTAATTAATGTTATAGTAAATAATAAAAGCTTAATTATATTTTTTAATTATCAATCTCTCAAAGAATAGATTTAAATCAGATTAACTTTATTAATATTCATCAAAACTTTATTTATATTATGGCTAGGTAGTTCAGCAGGTAGAATGACTGGCTGTTAACCAGTAGGTCGCAGGTTCGAGTCCTGCCCTAGCCGCTTCGTGATTTTATGATTGACAAGCAAACAGTTGAGCATGTTGCCAAGCTGGCAAGAGTAAACCTTACAGAAGAGGAAATCAGAAAATTCTCAAAGGAATTCTCAGACATCCTGGACTTGTTCTCCTCATTGAAAGATGTTGATACAAAGGGTGTGGAGCCGTCGTTCCATCCGATTAAATTGAAGAATGTTCTTAGAGAAGATAAGCCTGAAAAATGTCTGACACAAGAGGATGCTCTGGTAAATGCAGAGCAGAAAGATGATGGCTTCTTCAAGGGACCGAGATCAGTATGATTATAGAAGAGTGCAAGAGAATAGACAAGAAGCTGAACTGCTTTACTGCTATATCTGAAAATGCTGACAAAGAGCTGGTCTTCTCTGTCAAGGACTGCATCTGCACGAAGGGCATGCTCTCAGGCGCTGGAAGCAAGATTCTTCATAACTACATTCCTGTTTTTGACGCGACTGTTGTTGAGAGAATCAGGAAAGTTGGTTCTTTAATAGGAAAGACGTGCCAAGACGAATTTGGATTTGGAACATTCTGCAAGAACACCTACAAAATACCTAAAAACCCATGGAACTTGGAAAGAAGCTGCGGAGGAAGTTCGGGTGGAGCAGGATGTGTGACAGCTGCTTTAAATCATAATCATATAGCTCTTGCAGAATCAACAGGAGGCTCAATATCATGTCCTGCATCGTTCTGCGGAGTTGTTGGCATAACCCCGACATACGGTTTAGTCAGCAGATATGGGTTAATAGATTATGCTAACTCTTTAGACAAAATCGGTGTCATGGCAAGAACTGTCAAAGAGGCTGCCTACGGCTTGTCATTAATAGCAGGTCATGACACAAAGGATTCAACATCATTGAACCAGAAACCGCAAGACTATACCAAATTCTGCTCGGAATCAAAAATGAAAATAGGAATTCCAAAGGAGTATTTTGATAACATTGACGAGAAAGTCAGTAAAAAGGTCTGGGATGCAATAAAGGTTCTGGAAGGATTGGGATTCCAGTATGAGGAAGTGTCATTAAAGCTTACCAAACATGCCTTGGCATCATACTATATAATAGCAATGTCCGAAGCATCCACCAACCTAGCCAAGTTCTGCGGCCTGAGATATGGTCTCTCATCCAATCCAGAGGAAAGAGGATTCAACGAGTACTTCTCGGAAATAAGGGCAAAAGGCTTTGGAAAGGAGGCCAAGAGAAGGGTGATACTGGGAACATATGCCAGGATGGCTGGCTACAGGGACCAGTTCTACCTCAAGGCTCTGAAAGTGAGAACATTAATAATAAACGAGTTCAAGAAAGCCTTCAAGAAGTTCGATGTCTTGGTGGCTCCAACAATGCCCATGATAGCTCCCAAGCTGTCAGAAGTCATGGAGATTCCTCCCCTGAAGGAATATATGGCTGATGCTCTCACAGTTCCAATAAACCTTGCTGGCATGCCTCAAGTGTCTGTACCATGCGGATTAGCGGATGGCCTGCCTGTTGGCTTACACATATTAGGAGACCACTTGAACGAAGGAAAAATCATCCAGACAGCATATTCCTATGAAAAGAAGAGAGGAGAGATGAAATATCCAAAGGTGTGATAATGAAAGTAAAAATCGGTTTATTATTGGTGGATATGGCTTAAGCAAGACTATA
>CAYQXC010000020.1:3398-9008 GCA_964421545.1 uncultured archaeon
AATAGGCCTGGAAACACATGTTCAGCTCAACACAAAGACCAAGATGTTCTGCGGCTGCCCAATGAAGGGAATCAACGAGGCTGAACCCAATACCAGATGCTGCCCCACTTGTCTTGGCATGCCAGGCTCCAAGCCCAGAACCAACACTGCAGCAATAAAAGCCGGGATAAAGATTGCCCTAGCCCTTAACTGTAAGATAAATCCTGAGATATTCTTCTCAAGAAAGACCTACCTCTATCCGGACATGTCCAAGAACTTCCAGATAACCCAGTACGAGATACCTTTGGCCAATGGCGGAAGCCTTGATACTGTTGACTCAAAGGGCAAGGCAAAGCAAATAAGGCTAGAGAGAATACACCTGGAGGAGGATCCTGCAAAGCTCCAGCACATAGGAGGCAACATAACAAACGCGTCCTATGTACTTGTTGACTATAACAGGTCAGGAGTGCCTTTGGCTGAAATAGTGACAAAGCCTGACTTTTCAAGCCCTAAAGAGGCCAGATTGTTCCTGCAGAGGCTTTTAGCGGTTCTGGAATACCTCAAGGTCTTCAAGATAGGGGAGTTCTCCCTCAAGTCAGATGCCAACATATCAATAGATGGTGGGGAAAGGATCGAGATAAAGAACATCACGGGCTTCAAGGAAATAGAGGATGCCCTTATTTATGAGATGGTCAGGCAGAAGGATGTTCTCAAGAAAGGCGGGAAAATTGTCAGGGAGACAAGAGCATGGGACGAAAAGGCCAAAATAACAAGGTCCCTGAGAACAAAGGAGTTTGAGAGGGACTATGGCTACATATTCGAGCCTGATCTCACTAAAATAGAAATCACAGACAAGTTAGTGGACGACATAAGAAAAACATTGCCAGAGCTTCCTCACCAAAAGTATGAAAGGTACTTGAGGGAGTTCAAGATTTCTTCTGAAATTGCAGCCTCAATAATAACTGACTTGGAGTTGGCTCAATTATATGAGGAGATTGCCAAGAAAACAGAGCCAAAATTCGCTGCAACCTGGATGAACATACTGAAGAAAACCCTGTTCTACAATGATGTCAGCCTAAAAGAAACCAACCTGGACAAGAAGGTCTTCCTGAGCCTGCTGGACCTGATAAAGAAGGGAAAGGTCACTGACAGGGGAGGGGAGATGATCCTGAGGGAAGTTGTGTTCAAGCCAGAAAAATTTGACGTTCTTGTCAAGAAATACTCCAAAATTGAGAACATAGACGAGATTGTTGAAGTGGTTCTGAAAGAGAACAAAAAATCTGTCGGAGAGGTCAAAAAGGGGAATGAGAAAGCATTGAAGTTCCTGATTGGAATGGTCATCAGAAAGGCTGGAAAAAGGGTTGATGGAAAGACTGCCCGCTCCATTCTGGAAAAGAAAATCAAGGATTACAATTGTTAATGTCGCAATAGCAAACATCATCTTCTATTTTAAAGGAAGTTACCCTGTATTTCTCGTAGCAACTAGTCTCGCAGTCAGCAGTTTCTGGCAGCGATTCCCACTCTGGGCTGCAGAAGCCATAGCTTCCTGTAATGCTTTCCCTTGAAAATGGGAAGTAGTTGGGTATGTTCGACACAGCCACATAGAAGAACGACACAACAAGAAGAATAATTGCAAAAAACCAGCCCACCACAATAAAGCTAGTCCTCATAATTCAAAATAGAACAAATGGATTTATAAAATTTTTAGGTCGTTCCAAAAGTACGTCATCTACCGTAAGTTTTAAATATATGAATTACTCAATTAGAAGAGTGATAAAATGCCTGTAATAGAATTTACAAAAATTGATAAAAAAACGGGGAAAATTAATCTAGGAATTTTTGAATCAATAGAAGTTAATAACCCTACATATGTGGCTAGCATGATACAGGATGAGAAGGAAAACAATTACAATAGGCTTTAAGAAATATAGCACGTGATTAGTTTTTTTCTCTCTTTTTCTAAGCCTTTTTTACCTATTAATCCAGCGATTTAAACATATTTTTGAGAATAGATAATCTTATAAGTTAATTTCCAAATAGAATAAAATACTTCGTCGGTAAAATCTTCACATTACTTTCGGGGGAAGGTAATGTAAATTGAATAATAAACTACCGTAAGGTTTCTGTTTCTAAACATAATTAATACGGCGTGTTTAAAAGCATTTCGTGTTCGCAAAATATATTTCCGAAAAAACATGTGCACGGCACATACATATTTGAAACGAAAAAAATGAGGTGAAAAAATGGAAACAATTATACAATCTGCCTTTGACAGGGCTTTTGGCAGCGAGAACAAGATGGTCTCGCCAGGAACACAGGGCAGAATAGACAACATGGAGGGTGTTGACTGGGAGGCAAAGGTCTCTGAGGAGTTCGACATCCAGATGCACAAGGCAAAAATAATGGTAATTGGTTGTGGAGGCGCTGGTTGCAATACAGTATCAAGATTAACTGAACTGGGAGCCTCTGGATCTGACATAATTGCCTTGAACACAGATGCAAAGCATCTGGCAATAACAAAGGCGCACAAGAAGCTGTTAATAGGAAAGGACACTACAAAGGGCCTGGGAGCAGGAGGATACCCGCAAGTCGGTGAAAAGTCCGCAGTGGAGCAGAGGACCCAAATCAAGCAAATGATTGAGGGCGCAGACTTGGTCTTTGTGACTGCTGGTCTGGGTGGTGGGACAGGAACAGGATCAGCCCCAGTTGTTGCAGAGATTGCAAAGAGTATGGGAGCAATAGTCGTCGGTTCAGTGACAATGCCCTTCAAGATGGAGGGAACCAGGATACAGAAGGCCGAGGACGGGCTGTCCAAGCTAAGGCAAGTGACAGACACTGTAGTTGTCATAGAAAACCAGAAATTGCTGGAATACGCAGGTTCAATGCCAATAGCACAAGCATTCGCATTGGCAGACGAGCTGATCTCTATGATGATAAAGGGCATAACAGAGACAATAACAGTTCCCAGCTTGGTCAACTTGGACTTTGCAGACGTGAGGACAATAATGAAGTGTGGCGGAGTTTCAGCAATCTGTGTCGGCGAGAGTGACTCGCAGTCAAGGATAAAAGACGCAGTGCTGAAGGCTTTGAATCATCCGTTGCTTGAGGTTGATTACAATGGCGCATTGGGAGCATTGATACATGTTATCTGTGGTCCAGACTGCACCTTGGCAGAGATCAACGAGGCAGGCGAGCTGATATCAAAGAGGCTGTCACAGGACGCGCAGGTCATCTGGGGAGCCAGGGTCTTGCAAGACTATGCTGGCAAGGTACAGGTGATTGCAATAGTGACAGGCGTCAAGTCGCCCTACATACTAGGACCTATGCAAATGGAAGAAAGGGCAAAGGTAGCACAAAGTGAACTAGGTATCCCAGTGATAATGAGGTAGTTGTGATGAGAGGAATAAAAGAAGGGAGAAAGCTGGAAATGGAGGACGCTCCTTTCTTCCTTATATTCTTTTCAAAGAACAACTGACCTCCCCCTTTTTCTTTTTTTTAACAGAACCTAGCCTTGGCTATAGACTACAGAATTACTTGAACTTCATGTATGTCGGTTTCTTCTCTTCCTTGACCTCTTTGAGCTGGATCGTTTCCCCGAAAACCTCGTGGTGGACATATTCCTTCATTTCCTGTCTGTTGGGCTTAGGCGGGCTTTCAGCAGGATAACCTAGAGTTATGATTGCGCAGGGCCTTACATAATCAGGACACTGCAGAATCCTCGCAACCATCATCTCGGAAAAGGCTCCTACCCAGCATGTTCCCAGTCCCAGTGACTCGGCAGAAAGGAGGATGTTCTGTATTGCCGCGGCAACCGACTGAATTCCATAGAGCCTCAGACCTCTCTCGCCAAAGACAGCTCCTGCCAACCTATTATTGACGCAGGCAACTATTAGAACAGGCGCCTGGGATATCCATTTCTGGTTAAAGGACGCCTCAGCCAAGTCGTTTTTCAGAGCCTGTTTTTTGACAACAATAAACTCCCAAGGCTGGTGGTTCCCAGCAGAAGGAGCGCAGGCAGCAGAATCAAGAATATTCTCTATTAATTTGTTTTCAACATTCTTTTCCAGATATTTCCTCACAGACCTCCTTCTCTTAATCAAAGAGCAGAACATCTTGGAAACATCTATTTCTTCCTTTGGCTCTTCCACTTCCTCTATCTTATCTCCCTTGCCAAATCTCCTCAGTGTTTTGAAAGGCATAAAACTAATTAGACAGTCAAGTTAAAAAAGTTTTATATTGAAACCAGCTTTGTGTAGAAAATGCTTCTTGTGTATAAAGTCTAAGGGTTGTGTAAAAAGCCAGTTGTAAATTTCACTTTCTACACAAAGCCATTGAAACCGAAAACAATATAAAGTGGCTTTCTAATAATTTGTAATATATGGTATTACATAATGTTGTACCGAGGGTTGTCACCGGGATAAAAGAACTGGATGACATGCTGGACGGCGGTCTGCCAAAAGGCAGGGTCATTCTTCTCTCAGGCTCTTCAGGCACAGGAAAGACCACCTTGGGGATGCAGTTCATTTACAATGGTGTGAAAAAATTCAACGAGCCAGGGATTTTCATAACACTGGAACAGAGCAAGAAGAAGATAAGGGAGGATATGAAGTCTGTTGGAATGGACATATCTAGTTTAGGTTATGATTTTGACCTTATTGGGGGCTCTGTGGCTGAGATAATGCATTACAAGGACAAGACAAAGGCCAAAGTGGAGGATTTTCTTGCCGAGGTCGAGGAAATAATCCAAAAGACTAGGGCAAAAAGGGTTGTTATTGATTCGATAAACTTGCTTCTTATATTGTTCAAGACAGACGAGGAAAGGAGGAAAGCCCTGCTTTCACTGAGCGAGATATTGTGCAAGAATGACTGCACAGCACTAATGACATGCGAGGTAAAGGAGAACAGCTATGACTTGAGTTGGTATGGTTTCGAGGAGTTTGTTGTGGACGGCGTGATTACCCTATATAACATAAAGCAGGAGATGGTCTTTAACCAGGGAATAACAGTAAGGAAGATGAGGGGCATAGACCACACCAAAAACATCTATCCATATAAAATAACTGACAAGGGAATCAAGATATATCCCGAGGAGCCGTGGCTGGTTTTAGAGAAAAACGAGTGATTAAATGAATATTAATCAAATAACCGTTCTATTGCTGTTGGTTTGTGTTGTTTTGAGTGGCTGTGTTGCAGAAACACAGGAGAGAGGTGTTTATAGGATTGGAATTCTTTCTGCCCACAATGGCTTAAGTGATATAGCTGACGGCTTCAAGGAAGGAATGACTGAGTTAAAATATATTGAAGGAGAGAATATTGTTTATGACTTGCAAAAAGCTGATGTTCCTGTTGGTAACGAGGGTATAATAAGGAAATTTGTAGAAGATAATGTTGATTTGATTTTTGTGTTTCCCACTGAGGCATCTATGGAGGCTAAGACAGTCACAGGGGGAAGTGGTATTCCTATAGTTTTTGCCTTTTCAATGATAGAAGGAAATGATCTTGTTGAAAGTGTCAAACAGCCAGGTAGTAACATCACTGGTGTAAGAGATCCTAATGTAGGCATAGACGCCAAGCGTCTTGAGACATTGAAAGAGATTGTGCCAGAAGCTGAACGGGTTTGGGTAGCCTATA
>CAYQXC010000021.1:0-8268 GCA_964421545.1 uncultured archaeon
GTTGTATTTTTAGCTTTCCTTTTCTGTTTTTTATTATCATTTTTACAATTTTCTCGTGCGTTATTAGTTTTAATTTTTCCTCTGGGACATCCAAGAGAGCGTTCAGCTCAGAGCCGAACTCGTTTGTTATTTTCATTGCCTCATTCCACACCTTCTTTGTGAAAGGCTGTGTGTTGAACACTGATGCTAGCAGCTCTGACAGGGGTAACATTTTCTTGAAGGGTATGGCGTTCTTGGGTTTGTATCCCTCTTCCCTGTCAGCCAGTTCCTCGACTCTGTGGAGCACTCCTATTGTCAGCTCCCTTTTGCAGACAGGGCAGATGTTCTTGTTTTTGATTGATTCTTTTGGCTCCAAGCAGACGTCGCAAGCCCTGTGGCCGTCCCAGTGATATTTTCCATAGGAAGGGTCGACCTCTATTGTGTAGAGGAATTTTTCAGGGTTCCTCTCCTTGATGGCCTTGATGACATCCTTGTAGGTCATGTTGGTTTCAAGAACATTCAGCTCCCTTCCCAGTCTTGTCGGCCAGGGGCTGTGGCAGTCGCTGTTGCTCACAAGGGAGAATCTGTCCAGTTGGGACAGCCTCCAGTTCATCTCAGGGTCCGAGCTTAAACCAGTTTCCAAGGCGAAGATGTGCTTTGTCTGATCTTTAAAACAATCTTCAATCCTGTCAAAGCCAGACTTGCTCCCGAACAATGAGAACCATGGAGTCCATATGTGGGCAGGTATTATCACAATGTCCTTGGATATTTTCATCAGGCTTTCTGTCAGTTCAGCGCAGTCAATTTTTGTGAGAATGGGCCTTCCATCAGAAGCCAGCTTGCCATAGTCTTTGAGAAATTCATTAATTTGGTCAACTATGTCAAAGCTCGGAGCAAGAATCACATTGTGTATCTTCCTTGTCTTGCCATCATTGTAAATCAGGGAGACTTCGACCTGCAGGATAAAATGCATGTCCTTGTATTTGAACAGTCCCCTGTCCTCTCTGAGGTTTCCTTTAAGTTCCTTGAGCCACAAGGGATGAGTGAAGTCCCCTGTTCCTATAAGGTTCACTCCTTTCACCTTGCCGTACTTTTCCAGGTTCTCGATGTTCATCTTGTTGGAAGTGGCCCTGCTATAATGGCTGTGTACATGCAAGTCTGCAAAGATTTTCATTGAAACACTTTAAGCATGAGTGGGCCCAGGGAGATTCGAACTCCCGGCCTCCACCCTGTCAAGGTGGCGTCATAGCCACTAGACCATGGGCCCTTGGTTATGTATAGATTTTATGTTTTTAAATATCTTAATACAATGACTTCAGAATGATAACAAAGTGAAGGAGAAAAGATAGATGAGTATAAAGAATATGCCTATGTTCTTGTCAAGCTTCTTTCTGAAAGTCAATGCCGTTATAACGACTATTGTTGCGATAATGGCATAGAGGCCTGTCATGGTTGCTATGCCGCCTGACACGGCTGTCGGGAAGAAGAGGTTGCCTATGCCAATGGAGACAGTTGCATCAACAATGCAGCTTCCTATGGTGTCCCCTATTGCCAGCTCATATTCCTTCTTCCTTATGGCTGATATGTTGACAATCAGTTCTGGTAATGATGTTCCTATTGAGACTAGGAAAAAGCTGATGAAGAATTCGGAGACGCTGAATATTGCTGACAGCTCTATTATTGACTGGATCAGGATGTAGGATCCTATTGCCACACCGACAAATCCCCCTACTGCTATTGCAATGTCCCTTTTCAGGTCAGGGTTGTACTTGTAAACGAATCTTTTTTTGACGTCTTTCTCTGTTATTTTCTTTATCAAGAAACTGAAGAAGAGCCATCCCACCACAAGAAGGAAGCCGGCTGCCCTTGGAATATAACCCTGCTGCACCACATAAAGGGACATGGCTAAGGACAGCACCAAGAAAAGCCCTGTTATTATCAGTTCCTTTCTTTTTATCTTGAAGCCGTTGCTCATGATGGCAACCAATCCCAATATAAGAGTTATCTGTGTTAATACAGAGCCGAAAGAATCGCCTATGTTGATGTCTCCGAAACCTTGGGAATTGGCTATTAATGAATTGGCTATTTCTGGGAGGTCTGTTCCCAGTGACACAAATACCAACCCGACAATGAAGGGGGCTATTCTCAAGGTAGTTGCAATGTTTATTGAATGCTCAACAGCCTTGTTGCTGGAATAGATGAGAATGACTAGTCCTATTATGAAACCGAGAATCGGAAGGAAGGCAACCACCATTTACAGAATTTCGTTTTTGTTTAATATAAAATTTAGAAGTTTTCTAAGACTTTACGTAATTAAAGTTACCATATTTGGTTTCCAAGAGCAGCTTGTTCTTCCCTCTTGCCCTTCTACATTCGCCTATTTTTAATGACTCTATTCCAAATTCTTTTTGGATGAATTCTGAAACTTCCTCAGAGATTTCAGCGTCAACTTGCATCTCAGCCCCCACACCCATGTTGCAGTCCATGAACATCTCCCTCCAAGACACTTTCCCTTCTTCTTTGATTAACTTGAATATTGGTGGAGGTTCTGGCATATTGTTCTTAACATATTTTATACCCTTTCCAATCCTGAGGCATTTGGTGTTTCCCCCTCCAGTGTTGTGTACAATACCATGAATAGCATCACCAAAGTTTTCAATAACACCCTTAAATATGGGGGGGAATAATCTTGTGGGTCTAGTTATTTCTTCTCCAATAGTTCCATCAATTCCATCGACTTCATCAGTTGGTTTAAATCTCCCTTCATACTCTATACCCTCCTCATATATTTCAGGATACTTGATCTCAAGTCCCTTTTTCATTAAACAGTGTCTGGCAAGAGCCAAGCCGTTTGACATTATATAGCCGGCTTCCACCTTTTCATAATTGGCCTTGCCACCGCTTGAGATTCCAATGATAGCATCTCCTGGTCTGATTTCCTCTCCAGTTATCACTGAATCGAGTCTGTATGTCGTGTGTATTGATCCACCGACGGTAAGAGTTCTGACTTGGTCGGGAAGGTCTTCAGTCTCCCCGCCAGCGAATATTATATCTATACCATTGTTTTTCAGCATTCTAAACAGTTCATTCCAATCCTCTGCCATTATCTGAAGAATGCGGTCTTTAGGGACATAGAGTTCATTTGCGCTTACAATATCACCAAAGCTTCCTGATTCTGGTTTTCCAACACAAAATACATCATTGACATTCATGGCCAAATCATCTTGAGCCATTCCTCTGAAAGCCTCTATGTTTCCAGTCTCTTTCCAATTGAGATAGTTTTGTACTGGTTTGCTTCCAGCACCATCAAGATGATGAACAAAACCATATCCCGGTCTTGTCGGGTCAGGATGAATGCTGCAGAAGGCGTGCTCGTAAATTCCTTTTGTTGATTTGAAAGCCTCTATTCCTTTTTTATGAACGTCAACTCCAAGGTCTCCATACTTTGACATTAAAACCAGTACATAATAGTACAGAAAGTTTTAAATCTCTTTTCAAAAATGTAGTGCGCCGACCGGGATTCGAACCCGGGTTGCAAGCTGTTTCCTTGAATAAATGGGAAGCTTGAGTCCTAACCACTAGACAATCGGCGCCTAAAAATATTTTAGAATCAGATTCTTATAAGGCCTTCCAGCCTTTTCTTATCATTGAAGTTGATTATCTTGACATTCAGACTTTCCAATTCAGCTCTTACATCCTCTTCTATTGCCTCTTTGTCAACAACTAGAACATAGGCAATCTTCTTTTTCTTGACATCCTCCAGCAACCTCTTGGAGTCAGAATACTTGCCGACCATGCCCCATGCTGCTGCGATTTCTTGCATCTGCCTTATCCTCATCTCGTCAGCGCCCAGTGTGAAAATTGCCATCATCCAAATATGCCTCCAAAGCCAGCCGCGGCCTTGTCTTCCTCTTCCTTGATCTTTTCCTTTGCCTTGCTCAACTCATCCTCAGGAGTCTCCTCAACATAATCTTTTATCAATCCCTTGGCTTCTTCAACACCTTCATCTGAGCCGCTTATCAGGAAGAAGCTTCCTTCCTTTTCTATTCCCAACGACTTGGCATCCTTTATGGTTATGCTCTGCCTTGATGCTGTGCTGAGGTCGCCCTTTACAGCGTTCTCCGCCTTTGAAACATTTTCCTTCTTGACAAATGCTATCCATTCCATGTTATCACTACTCTTATTTCAGATTGGGCATATTTATTGTTTATTCTTTGTACCAGACAATGATAGCATTGAACATGCTTGTTATGCCTAAAACATTATCCTGGCCTATTTTATCAACAAATTCTTTTACTTGGTCAAACAGTACGTTCCTTCCTTTCTCTATTCTCTCTACTGTCGAGCCCCAAGCAAAAATCTCATAATTTGACAAACAATCACCTCGATGAGCCCCGAGGGAGATTCGAACTCCCGACCTTCTGTTTACGAGACAGACGCTCTACCAACTGAGCCACCGGGGCATAATAAGTATAAAATGCTTTGAAAATTAAATAACTATCATGAAAGAGGCTATGTTCTATACTAAGATTGAAAACTCTGTGAAGTGCGACCTGTGCGCTAGAAAATGTGTTATACCTGAAGGGCAAGTAGGATTCTGCAGGGTCAGGAAGAACGTAAAGGGAAAGCTGTACTCATTGGTCTATGGTAAGCTGGTTTCAGTGGCAGTTGATCCCATAGAGAAGAAGCCTTTGTACATGTTCGCTCCAGGCTCTCGAACATTGTCAGTTTCCACTGTCGGTTGCAACTTCAAGTGCAAGTTCTGCTGCAACTGGCAGATTTCACAGGAATGGGAAACAGTTGTTGGTGAGGAATTCGCACCCAATCAAATAGTGAAGCTAGCAAAGGAGCAAGGAGCACAAGGAATTACCTATACCTACACTGAGCCCACTGTTTTCTACGAGTTTGCTTATGACACAGCCAAAGTGGCTACAGCCAAGGGCCTATATAACACGTTCGTTACAAACGGCTACACCTCTCCTGAGGCAATCAGGAAAATATCGAAGTACCTTGATGCTGTCACATTTGACCTTAAAGGCTCTGCAGACCCGGAGTTCTATAGAAAGTTCTCATCAGTTCCAAAGGTAGAGCCGATATTCGATGCACTCCTGGCTTACAAGAGGAGCAAGGTTTACACAGAGGTAACTAACATGATAGTTCCAAAATACGGGGATGATGAGAAGAATCTCAGGAAGGTCTGCAGGTGGATAGTCGATAATCTGGGTCCTGAGACGCCCTTCCACTTGCTGCAGTTCTTCCCGACTTTCAAGTTACTGGACCTGCCCAGGACTCCTTTGGAGACAATGGAAAAAGCCTATAAGGCAGCAAAGGAAGAGGGCCTGAAGTATGTTTTCCTTGGGAATGTCCACGGCCACAAATATGAGAGCACCTACTGCCCTAACTGCGGCAACTCAGTAATAGAAAGGACCATTATGGGGGTTGTGAAATACAATCTGAAGAATGACATGAAATGCCCCAAATGTGGTGAGAAAATACCTATTTTCGGCAGAAAATGGGTTCCACAAGGATTATAGAAATAGATTTAAGAATTTGAAAATGAATTAATTCTTATGATTTTAAAGGAAGATGCTGACGAGAGAGTCAGAGGAGGCTGGCTGAGGTCCTGGATGATGTTTGAGGTTCTGGCTGTCAATGAGAAGACAACCAGAGAGTCGTTGGAGAGTCTCATGAAACGTCTGGAGGACGACAGCAGAGTCAGCATGTACAAGAAAGAGTTCGGTGATATCAGGAAGGTTGAGAAGCCCATGAAAAATGTTGATGTCGGCTATTCGCTGACATGCGAGGTCGAACTAATATCTAGTAAACTCGACAATCTGGTCCAGATCGTGACACAGTACGGTCCTGCTGCAATAGAGGTTTTGGATCCCAAAAAAATCAGTCTCGATGCTGGGGAGGCTCAAGGCATATTGAACTCAATCTCCCAGGTAATGCACCAGTTCGCAGCTGCCAGAGCAGGCGGGATAGTTTTCATCAAGGGAAAATGATTTTATGAGAAAGGCAATAGCTACTTTGTTGTTAGGGTTCATTCTTTTCTCAATGCCAGGATTTTCAGAGGTGTTCCAATACGGGTCCACAGTTGAAATACTTGAAAACAATACTGTTCTTTTTGAACTGGATTTGATTTTTGTCGACCATCCCAGCCAGAACTTTTCCTTCACAATAGAGAATCCCCTGAATATTGAAATAGAAACACCAGCTAATTGCAAGATTGTTAAGAAGGTGCTGGATACTCTTGTTACTTGCGATATGGAGGCTTCTGAAAGAACTGACATAGGGGTAACTTACAGCTCTGATGAGAATGTCAAGAAAAGGGACAGTTACTTTCTGTTTGCTGATTCCTTCAAAGTGACTGAAAAAGTCAAAACACTGACTGTTCTGGTCAAACTGCCAGAGGCAACAGGTTTAAGAGAACCTATAGAGAACTCTTACACTCCCTCTGATGCTTTGAAGGGAAGCGACGGCAGGAGGCTCATACTTAACTGGCTGAGAAACGACTTGGAGGCAGAAGAGATGTTTGATGTTTCAGTTGCGTTTGAGTCAACTGGTGAGATAATTCCCTCTGAGTTTCCCGTGGAGTACCTGATTGTTATTATTGTAGTTTCATTTTCTGCGTTTGTTTTGTTCTACCAGTTCTATTACAAGAACAAGGGAATCAAGCTAATCCTGCCTGTATTGAAAAAGGACGAGAAAATTATTTTCAACAGCATCATGAAGAACGGAAGCGGTGTTAATCAGAAGGTTATTGTAAGGGACAGCGGCTATTCCAAGGCAAAAGTATCAAAAGTCCTGAAAAGTTTGAGTGAAAGAGGATTAATTAAACTTGAAAGAATTGGTAGGTCGAACAAGGTGCATATAGAGAAGAATTTTGAAAAGAAGGCATAAAACAGCCTTAGAAACAATTAAATCATATAAAACATAATATTTTTTATTGAAAATATGTCCGGAAACAATACAGAGCACCCTCAGAAACTGTTTCTATGAATTTATATATGCTAATTTTACGCAATAATGTTTGCAAAAATGGCGCCAAGAATATATCTACAAAGGTGACAATTGATTTTTTTGGCGCGCTCAAAGCGCACATTTGGCGCCAAAAGGCGCTCTCACCGCGCAAACAAGTGCGAAAGCACTTGAAAAGAAAAGGAGGCAATAAAATATGCAATTTAAAAAATTAGCTGCTATAACTGGTTCAGCTTTAATGGCAGGCTTGTCATTAGTTGGCCCAGCATTAGCAACATCAGTAACAGCTTTAGGTAACGTCGCTGATCTAGTTAGCGTGACAGATTCAACTGTTAGCTTCCCAATGTTCGTTGTTGGAGCAAATGCTGCAACAGCAGACGTTGCAGGAGCAATCGGTGTAGCTGTTAACATGGCTTCGAACGCAAAGACAACATCCCAGGTTGCAGTAGAGGGCGTGTCAGTAGGAATTACTGGCGGGGCCACAATGGCAACCGGAACAAACCCAATAGTCATGTGGGATGCTATGGCTAGTTCAAAGCAGGTTTTGACAGCAACTGATTTACCAGTGCTATTGGCATCCGGTAATTACGTGGACCAGGGCAGTGTGTCCGTTCCTTACTCTCAGTATTTGACCTTCACGAATGCAGCAGCAAACGGTCAGGTCGTTTACGAGACACCTTCGGGTGGAACAGCACCAGTCCTAGGTTTGCAGATTGACGGAAACAGTGTAGTCTACACATACTTGCTTTCATTTACAAAGCAAGTTTCGGAAACTGTAACTTCAACTAGTGTAGCAAACATGGTAAACAGTCAAATGAGCATGCTTGGTAAGACTTGGACAATAACGGCAGCAACAGTTTCAGCAGCAGAAAATTTGGCCTTGACACTTTTGTCAGGAAAGAACGCACAGACTGTTACAACTGAAGAACCAGCCACATATGATGTAGATGGTTCTGCATACACTGTAACATTAGTGGCAGTTGGTAGCATAGGAAGTGCAACAACAAATGCCGTTACCATAACAGTTGAAGGCGGTGGCCTTGCTGCACCAGAAACAGTGCAAATCTTAACTGGTGGAACAAAGACCTTGTCTGATGGAACACTTATGGGTGTGACATCAATCTTTGCTACAACAAAGACAGGTTCTATAGATAGCGCAATTGTATTCCTAGGAGCTGATAAGCTTGAACTTCAGGACGTAAACGTTTCTGACACAACTGCTTATGCAGGTGTTAAGGTAAACGGAGTGTCTTTGACAGATGTAAGGGTTAGAATGACAGGTACTGCACTAACCAATTCCTTGACATT
>CAYQXC010000022.1:0-8133 GCA_964421545.1 uncultured archaeon
TCAAGCTAGAGGGGGAGAAAACAGGAACAGTTGCCGAGGGAGTTGGAATCGCAATGGGCGGCATCGGTGTCGAGAGGTATGAGATAGAGCAGGTTGCTGTCAAGAAGAACATACCCTTGGATGCTGTTGTGGTAAAGGTCTCGAACGAGGAGGCACTGATGCCAATGAAAAAAGAGGTGTTCGCTTCTATTCCCAAGGCAGTGGAAGCCGTCAAGTCATCAATCAACAGGTCAAAGAAGAACGAGAAAATACTTATAATCGGCGTTGGCAACACATGCGGCGTAGCTAATGATTCTAAGACAGTAAAGGAAGTTGAGAAGCAAGTAAAGAAGCACAGCGTGAAAAAGAAGGAAAAGAAGAGAGTATTTAAGTTTTAGAAACATTTATAAAATTCTCTAACAAATGTTTGAAAGGTAAGTTTATGGCCAGCTTAAGACCAGGAAGATCATATCATCATCCGAAGAAGAAGGCTTATACAAGGCTTTCAGTGCACAAGCCTAGAAAAAGCTATGTAAAGGGAGTTCCAGCCTCTAGAATACACCAGTTTGAAATGGGCAAGAAGGGAGACTATCCTTTGACATTCAACCTTGTAAGCAGGGAGGTTGTCCAGATAAGGTCAAATTCTCTGGAATCCGCAAGGATTACAACACTAAAGTGCTTGACCAAGAAGTTGGGTGAGAACAACTTCTTCCTAAAGATCCTAATTTACCCCCATAATATTCTAAGGGAAAATGCCATGGCAACAGGGGCCGGGGCCGACAGGTTCTCGCAAGGCATGAGAAAGAGCTTCGGCAAGCCAATAGGCCAGGCTGCCAGGGTAAAGGTGGGTCAAAAAATTATAACTGTCAATGCAAACAAAAATTCGGAAGCGGGCGTCAGGATGGCTCTCAAGAGGGCAACATACAAGCTTCCTGGCAAGTTCTATGTCAAGATGGTAAAATAAATGGCAACCATACTGGTAACAGGTGCCGCGGGAAGGATTGGCAGACACCTTGTTCCAGCCCTGTTGAGAAGCAGGGACGAGGTCAAGGTTCTTGTCAAAGACAATATGGTGAAGGACGAGAAAGTTGAAGTTTTCTACGGGAACTTGTTGAACAAGGAATCGCTTGAAAAGGCTGTAAAGGATGCTGATGTTATTTTCCATCTAGCCGCCATTGTTGACTACACAGCACCAAAGGACGAGATGTTCAAGGTAAATGTTGTGGGCACCAAAAACCTTTTGGAAGTCAGCAAGGGCAAGAGGTTCATCTACCTGAGCTCGACCGCAACAATGGGAAACAAGTTCAAGGAGTTGCCCCTGAACGAGGAGACGCCCTGCAATCCCTCAAACTTCTATGGCAAAACTAAACTGGAAGCGGAGAACCTTGTAAAGCAGGCTGGAGGAATAGTAATAAGGTCAACTGATGTCTTCGGTCCTGGCTTCAAGGAAGGATATGATTGTATTCTATCTGGGCTGGAAAGCGGGAAGATGCCGTTAATAGGGGACGGCAAGAATTTCATACAGTGGATACATGTCAAGGATTTAATTCAGGCTTTGGTTCTGGCAAAGAACATGGGAAAGCCTGGGCAAGTGTATATTGTGGCTGGAAAGGAGTTCAAAACCTTAAACCAGTTGTGGAGCTTGCTGTGCAAGCATCTGGAAGTGGAGCCTCCGAAAAAGAAAGTTTCCAAATTCCTTGCAAAGACTATATCTCGTTCCAAGTCACTAACAGGAAAGATAACAGGGCAGAAGCCTGTCCTAATACCTGAATACATAGACAAGATAACAGCCAACAGGACATTTGACTTGGCAAAGGCAAGGACAGAGCTGGGCTTTGACCCGCAGATCGGCTATGACGAGGCTGCAAGGGAAATGGTGGACGAGTACAAGAAAGAGTCAGATGAAAAGCAGGAAGAAGTCGCCGAGGAACAGGGTGAACAGCAGGGTTAATGGGAATACAATCCCGTATCTTATCCCCTCTCTTATTGTAACATACTTCCTCTTCTTTTTTATCATCTTTACCTGCTTCTTGGTCAAGCCTTTTATGTATCTCTTGTAGAGTTTTAGATTTGGTATGTCCTCGCCTAGCATGTCATCAACCTTCAGCTTGCTAACGGGTATTCTCATGTAGAAGCTCTCCTCGATTGTCCTGGAGAACTTGTGGAAAAATATGAGTATGAAGGTTAAAAACGAGATGGCAAACAGAATCAATTGCCAGACAAGCAGGAACCCGACTGAAATTGAAAGGCTCGCTACAAGCGCGATTAATATTTTTTTGTCCTTCATGCTCTTGAAGAAAATCCTGCCTATTTTCGGGTTCCTGAAGACAAGAATCATTGAATAAATAATGGAATATGCCGCCCCAATGAAGAAGCTGTTAATGAAAAAGCTTATGGCAAAGGGGAAATATGTGTTGGCAAATGAAAGAGTAGGCAACACCACTCCCATTGCGACCAATAATTCCCCGTCACCGCCTCCCCACTGGCCCGTGAAGTACATTAACAATCCAAATGCCAGGAACAGCCCACCGAAAAGTAGCGAGTCTGTCAATACAGTAAAGTCTCCTGCGTAGTAGCCTGTTATTGCGTGGATGGCCAGAGCAGAAATTATCATTGTTATGACAAGCTTGTCAGGAACATTGGATGTTTTCAAATCGTAGATACCTGAGGCAAAACTTCCTATAAGTGCTACGGCGACCAATAATAACTCGAACATATTTTATTATATTTTTCAATGTTATTTATAAATGAGAAGATTTTATGAAGAGGCTAAGCACAATCACAGATTTTTTGAACAAGGCCAAAAGAGGGCCGCAGGTAATCATGCCAAAGGACTTGGGAATGATAGTTTCAATCACGGGCTGCTCGCCTGGATGGAAGGTTGTTGACGCCGGGACAGGTTCTGGTTTCTTGGCAGTATTCTTAGGGAATCTCGGCTGCAAGGTGTTCACTTACGAGAAGAAGGAAGACTTCTACAAACTCGCCAAAGGAAACGTCAAGAGTTCTGGTCTGAAAAACATCAAGATAAGGAATGCTGACATAACCAAGGGTATAAAGGAAAGGAATGTGGATATGATAACACTGGATATGAAGGATTCTGAGAAGGCCGTCAAGCATGCTTTCAATTCCCTGAAGTCAGGAGGCTGGCTTGTCATTTATTCTTTGCATATAGAACAGATACAAAAAGTTTGGAAGGAACTGAGAAAGTATGAATTCGGCAAGGTAAGGATTCTTGAAAGCTT
This sequence comes from uncultured archaeon, assembly GCA_964421545.1. Lineage (GTDB taxonomy): Archaea > Aenigmatarchaeota > Aenigmatarchaeia > Aenigmatarchaeales > Aenigmatarchaeaceae > JAFGAZ01. The sequence continues at coordinate 3,222 of CAYQXC010000022.1, forward strand.
GGAAAGGGAGTGGCAGATAGAAGGATTAACATTTACCAGGCCCAAGACCCACATGCTCGCTCACACTGGCTTCTTGACATTTGTTAGAAAGAAATAAAATCAGACAATGCCTTTTTTATTTAGCTCTTCCATTACCCACTTGGCACTGCTCACTAGATTGAGCTTCTTGACTTCCTCAACAGTAAAATAGCCCGCATCCAAAATCTCCTCTATACTTTTAATCTCCTCGTTCAAAGGCTCTGCCATGAAAAAGAATATTACTGTATGATAGTCGTATCTTGGGAATATGGCCTCCTTGAAGAAGAGGAATTCCTTTATCCTGACGTCAAGGCCGAGCTCCTCCTTTAATTCCCTTACAGCGGCATCCTTGATAGTCTCCCCGAACTCGACACCCCCTCCGGGAAAAATCCAGCACTCCTCGTTGTTTTCCATTCTTTCCTTGACAAGCAGAAGTTTGTTGTCTTTCTTAAGGACAACGCTTGATATTATCCTAGGCTTCATAAAAATCATTTCCTGTTAAAAATAAAATGGGCCCGCCCAGATTCGAACTGGGGTCACCGACTCCCAAAGCCGGAATACTGGACCAGGCTATACTACGGACCCGTATTGAAAGAATATAATAGAAGAATATTTAAATCTTAAGAAAAAGCATGGAGCTCTGGGCGTGAATTGATAAAAGAAGAGCCTCGGGGGGGAATTGAACCCCCGGCCTTTTGCTTAATGCTCCCATGTACGCATGGTCCAAGCAAACGCTCTACCAAACTGAGCCACCGAGGCAATGTTTCTTATTCTAGTTTTCAAAGTTGTATTTGCTGCGCATCTTCCTGTTTTCATCCATAACAGCAATTTAGTAAAATGTATAGGATTTTTAAAATTAATATACCTTACAGCCTTCATTAAATTGGTCTTGCCATTTATATCAATCTTATACTGCTTATAAAATTTTGTCGGCTCATATCTTTCATCTCTTTTATTACCTATGGAAACACAACAACCAATATTTAGGTCAGTTAGAACATCTTCAATATCACCAACAAGTTTTTTACAGGAAAGGGGAAACTCAGCGCTTAAGTTTGGGTATTTCCCATTCTTTTTGAAAGTCAAGCAGAAGTCTGAATCCATTATACCTCTTAAGCAGTTTCTTCTTATATCAATAGGAGAGTCTCTGATTATTTTAGGAACTCTGATTTTACCTGTCTTTTTACCAGTAGGAAGTCCCAGAACTTTATTCTTGAAGGTGGCCACAGCCTGGCTATTGAAATAAAGCCTTATGGTATTTTTATGGTCCTTTCTCATGTGAGGTTTCTTGTTGTAAAGATTGAAAATTAAGGGAGATATTTTCTCACAGTAAAAGTCCTTTTCCTCTTTCCAATTGCCTGAAAAGACAATGTGAAATAGATTGCTATTATTGTCCTTTCTTTTAGCAATTGTCAAGTGACCGTCTCCTATGTGAAAGCCAGTCTCATAAGCCAACTGATTAGAAAGTTTCGTGGGTATTTTTATGTTAAAGAAATTATCCCACTTGCTAAATTCAACTTTTGACAAGTCTAAATTTAACATATGAATAAATTATATTTTATCTCTTTTATTATTTTCTAACTTTAGAAAGTAAAATTTATTTTTTCTTTGCCTTTAACTTCTCGACCTTGGTCTTCTTGCCGCAGCCAGAGCACTCTATCCTGAGCCTTATTTTGGAGGCCTTGGAAACCTTTTTGTATTCCTGCTCTTCGTAGGTGTACTTGCCGCAGTGGGGGCATATCAGCTCCACAAAAGCCCTGCCCTCACCCTTCACAACCAAAACCCTCACCTTGCCGTTGTTCTCCAGAGTTCTCAGAGTGTGGTATTCGCACTCCTTGGGAGTTAGCTTTCTCTCTGTTATTATTTCCTGTATTTTGTCAAACATAATAGAAATTAATAACAAAACATTTAAAAACATTTATATTATTCCAACTAGGAACGCAACAAGCGCTATTGACATCGATATCTTCATAATCTTCTGGGACTTCCTCGGCGACATTAGCACAAGGAAGCAAGAGATTGTAAACCCTATGTCCGCAATTATGACAAGGATGAGGTAATAGATGTTCAGCAAATTAAAAACATACGGCAGGAAGCTGAAGACAATTGAGAATATTATGAATATTAATGCTACGAAGTATGCGAAGTTTTTGCCAGCAACTATGGGCAGGGTGTTTGCTTTTGCCTTCATATCTCCCTTGGCATCTTCTATGGTCTTTGTGATCTCTCTTCCCATGTTTGAGGAGAACGACAGCATGAACAGCATTATTATTATAATCTCTATTGACCCACTAAGAAGGCTGCCGAAAAAGAAGGTCGAAGCCACCAGCCAGCTGACAAGTATGTTTCCAACCAACAGCTTCCTTTTCATCTTCCACGAATACACAAAGGCAACCACTGTATTAATGATGGCAAGCCCGAACATGTAGACATTAAGATAAAGGGCTACAATGTTTGCAATAAGGAACAGTAGAACAGCATAGACCAGGGCGCTTCTCTTTGATATCTTGCCTGACGGTATTGGTCGTTTCGGTTGGTTTACCTTGTCAATCTCATAGTCAAAATAGTCGTTTATAACCATTCCCGCTCCGGAAACTAGGAAAACAACTGCAAAGGACAGCAAAAGCGACAAAGAAATAGGAAAACCCACAAGCATGGCAGCAATGAAAACAGCGAATACGGACATGAATCCGTTTATTGGTCTCAATATCTTGAGATACGCTAACATCACATCTTCCTTTCTTTGGACTTGGGTCTCAAGTCCTTGCTATAGCACTTCCTGCATTTTATCTTCCCGGCCCTGACTTTCCTAGGGTCTGCCCTTATCTTTGCATTGCACTTCATGCAGATAAACACCCTGTTGTATAGCCTATTTGTCACGACCGCAATCTTGGTCTTTGGCATAAAATCACTATGTTTGATTACTTTATTTAAAGTTATTATAAATTAATGTCTTTCTGTCTCCTTTAAGTATTTTGCTGATGCCAGAATCTCGCTAAAATGTATGGTAATCTTGGCCTTTAGCTCCTCTGGTAATGGCTTATTTACAGTTTCTTGAATCTCTCTATAAGTCCTCTCAACATCCTTTGGAGTGGACTCTATACCAAGTTCTCCTCTTATGTATTCTGATACAGTAAAGGGATCAAAAGAAGTCGAGTCAAAGGGCTTAACTCCTTTATCTTTTAGGCTTTTCCTTAGGCGCCTATTATACTCTCTCGTATCATTGCTTATGGCCTCGATATCCTCATTGGACAAAAGACCTTCAGATTTCATTCTTTCTTCCATTAATTTTATGGTATATTCCACTGACATGATTTTACTTGGAAAGAAAGAGATTTAAATCTCACCTTTAAATTTATTAACTTTATATAAGTAATAATTACTAGTGTCTTTATGCCTTTCGAAATCTGGACAGAGAAATACAGGCCAGGAAAGCTGGCAGAAATAGTGGACCAGAAGCACGTTGTGGACAGGCTGAAGTCCTTTGTCAAGAGCAAGACAATTCCCCACATGATATTCGCAGGGCCCCCTGGAACCGGGAAGACATGCTGTGCCATTGCCATTGCAAAGGAGATGTTCGGGGAAAACTGGAGGCAGAACTTCCAAGAGACCAATGCCTCAGATATGCGTGGCATAAACGTCATAAGAACCAGGATAAAGAACTTCTCCAGAATCAAACCTATCGGCTCTTCCTTCAAGATAATATTTCTTGACGAGGGCGATGCCCTGACATCCGATGCCCAGAATGCTCTAAGAAGGTTAATGGAGAAGTATGCTGACGTTACCAGATTCATCATAAGCTGCAACTATTCCTCAAATATTATTTCACCAATTCAGAGCAGGGCAGCTGTTTTCAGGTTCAAGTTCTTATCCGAAGAGAATGTTTTCAAATATTTGAACAAGATAGTAAAAGAAGAAAAATTGAAAATTGACAAGCCTGCCTTGGAGGCAATATACAAGATTTCCGAGGGAGACCTGAGAAAGGCAACCAACATCCTGCAGGCCCAGCAACAATTGGAGAGAAAATCACAAAGGACGTCATTTACGAGGTTGCTGCCCAGGCAGAGCCGGAAGAAGTGAGGGAAATGATTAATTACGCTTTGAAGGGGAAGTTCCTTGACTCGAGAAATATTTTGAAAGAGATGCTGTTGAAGAGGGGAATGGCAGGGCAGGACATAATAAAGCAGATTTCAAGGCAGATATACGACCTTGATGTTTCTGAAAAAACAAAAGCCAGCCTGATAGAGAAGGTCGGAGACTTTGAGTTTAGGATGCAGACTGGCAACGAGCTGATACAGCTTGAGGCAATGCTGGCTCAGTTTGCTGCTCACAAAGGATAGCATGAATACAAAAGAATGCCCGAAATGCAAAAGCAAAGACATGGCTTACGAGCCCTGGGCAGGCGGCCAGATATGGGTTTGCAAGAACTGCGGGCACAGAGGCGTCTTAGTGTCTGAGAAGGATGATTGAATGCTGATTGACAAGTACAAGCCAAGAACATTAGACGGCATTGTTGCCCAGCCTCTTGTAATAAAAAAGGTTTTGAATTGGCTGGAAAACTGGAAGCCGGGCAAGGCTTTAATGCTATACGGTCCGACTGGCATTGGAAAGGGCATAATAATAGAATTGATTGCAAAGGAAAAGAACCTGAACCTCATAGAAATAAATGCGAGCGACAGCAGGGACGCGTCTTCTATCAAAAAATTAATACCTGCAACAAAAAACGGTTCGCTGCTCAGAGGAAGAATAATTCTCATAGACGAGGCAGATAACATGTCCAGAGAGGACAGAGGGGGCTCCTCGGAAATAATAGACATAATAAAGACCAGCAGATATCCCATGATACTCATTGCGCAGGATGCCTACGACAAGAAACTGAGGACAGTCAGAAATT
>CAYQXC010000023.1:0-8121 GCA_964421545.1 uncultured archaeon
TGCCCCCTTGCAACAAAAGTACCCATCCAAACCATATTTTTACAATCAGCCAAAGCAGTTCTTTCAGACAATACTTTTATGTCTTTTTCAACAGGAAGTGATTCGCCTGTCAAAGACGCTTCCACGGCACTAAAAATTTTTGTTTCCACAAGCCTTGCGTCTGCAGGAACCTTGTCACCTTCTTCCAATAAGACAATGTCACCAGGCACCAATTCCCTTGCAGCTATTTGTAATAATTCTCCTTCCCTATAAACTTTTGCATGAGGTACGATCATCTTTTTCAATGCTTGGATTGATTGGTCAGCTTTACGCTCTTGCACAAACCCCATTATAGCATTAATTAAAATAACACCAGTGATTATGTAAACATCAATTATATCACCAGAAAGGGAGGAAATAACAGCGGCAATAATAAGAATATAAATCAGAATACTATGGAATTGTTTAAGAAAAATTAAAATAGGGTGTCTAGCTTTTTTTTCAGGTATTTCATTAACACCAAATTTTTCTAAGCGAGTTTTTGCTTCTTTCTCAGAAAGCCCGTTTATGTTAGAAGATAATGTCTGCAGTATCTCTTCAACAGTCTGTAATTGAGGCAGATTGCTCAAGGATTTTTTCTTTATCATTTGATAATAATAGTTAATGTCCTATAAAATAATTTTGCTTTAAGCTTTGTTTCTCACATGTTTGAATAATAATTACTAGGCTATCTCGCCAGAATGCTAGTTACCACAAACATGATATAGAATAAGATGAGTATGAGGCCCTCTTTTCTTGTTATCACCCTTTCTGTTTTAGCGAAAACAGCAAAAATCCCCAAGATTACCATTAAAAATATCGAACCTATTAAAAAGGGCAGGAACTCTGCAGTAATTGGGTATATAAGAGATGCAATGCCCAGCACAAGGCAGGAGTTTATGACAACGCTCCCGAGCATGTCACCAAGAGCCATGCCGCAGAAGCCCTTTCTCACAGAATTGATTTCAAATGACATCTCAGGGAGGGTTGTTCCTATGCCTACAATAAGCAAACCAACCAGAATCTCTGGGAACGCCAGTTCAACAGCTATTATCTCAGCAGTCTCAACAACGAACTTGGCAGACACTAAAAGAATGGCCAAGCTTACTATGAAAATAATGATGTCCAACAATACCCTCGCTTTTGATATGCCGTCCTTCAGAGCGTGGAAGTGCTTTCTCCGTTTGACAAGCATAACAATGTACAAAGCAAAAACAGACAAAAGTATTAATCCGTCTATTCTTGACAATTGCTGGTCAAAAAACAATAGAATCGGCAGGAATGCTATCAGAGTCGTGTAGAGTATGTCATCCTTGTTTATCTCTTTCTCAACGAATACCCTCTTTCCCAGCAAGGCAGCAAACCCGATAACAAGCGTCAAATCAACTATGTTGGCTCCTATGACATCACCGAAGGAAATGGCAGGAATGTGCTCCAACGCAGAGAACACTCCAACAAAGAGCTCTGGTATGGAGGTCGATATTGCAACCAAGACAAAACCCAGAACAAACTCCCTCATATGGTAATGCCTGGCCACTTCTGACAGGCTTCTCACAACCAAGTTACCGCCAACAGCTAGGAAAAAGCATGCAATCAAGAAATACGCGAAGTTTATGAACAGCATAAAAGTATCTTATAATAACCCAATTATATTCTTATCCTTTGATTTTCCTTTCAATGTCCCTTTCTTTTCCCATGATGTATTTCATTATTTTCTTTGCCTCTTCCTCTTCAATCAGTATTTCAGTGACCTCAGATATCATGGTGAATATGACAGCGGAAACCAAAACGATGGTGAGGATGAATATGTCTATCTCGACCTCGAAAACAGGGGAGGTAAGCAGGAAATAGTCCTCTATGATTCTGAAAAGCAACAGAAATATGAAAAAGAGGACGAACCTCGCGAACTTCTTTCTGTGCTTCTTGACATGGCGAAGAGCCTTCTGGTGAATCCTCTCCTGCTCTCTTTTCATACATTAATCTTTATTGAAGTTCCTTATATTTTTTCTGATTAAACTTTAAATCCAGAAAATCAACAAATATTTATGAGCAAATGGCATGCGATGAGTTCTGAGGATGTTTTCAAGGAGCTGAAGACAAATGAGAATGGGCTCAAAGCTTCTGAAGCCAGTCTGAGGCTCAGCGAATACGGGCCGAACAAGATAAAAAGCAGGAAGAGGAGGACATCCCTGATAATTTTTCTGGAGCAGTTCAAGAGCTTTTTGGTTATCCTGCTTTTGGTCGCAACCGCAATATCAATTGCTCTCGGTTTGTTAACAGACGCAATGGTGATTGGAGCGATTTTGATATTAAATGCCGTTCTGGGCTTCTATCAGGAATACAAGGCTGAAAAGGCTATCGAGGCCTTGAAGAAACTAATTGTGACTAAAGTTCTGGTTATTAGGAACAGGGAAAATCTTGAAATACCAATAGAGCAACTTGTTCCTGGAGACATTGTTGTTCTCGAAGCTGGAAACAGGGTTCCCGCAGATTTGAGGTTGTTCGAAGCTCTTAACCTAAAAATTGACGAGTCAATGCTAACAGGAGAGTCGGTTCCTGCCACAAAACACACAAAGGTTCTGAAGGATGTCTCTCTCACGGAAAGAGAGAATACGGCATTCATGGGAACACTGGTCACATATGGCAGGGGCATGGGAATTGTGGTTTCCACTGGAATGTCAACAGAAATGGGAAAAATAGCTGGAATGGTCCAAGAAAAAGAAGAGCCAACACCTTTGCAGATAAAATTGCAGAAGCTTGGAAAAATGCTGGGATTGGTTGTTCTAATAGCAACAGCGCTGATATTCTCAATTGGATTGGTCAAGTCTATTGACCCGTTTGACATGTTCTTGACAGCACTGAGCCTCGCAATATCAGCTGTTCCAGAAGGTTTACCAGCTGTTATCACTTTAACTCTTGCTATTGGAACTCAGAGAATGCTGAGAAAGAATTCTGCAATAAAAAGGCTGGCTGCAGTAGAGGCCTTGGGGTCGACCACAGTCATCTGCGCTGACAAGACAGGAACCATGACAACAAACGAGATGACAGTCAAGAAAATATGGTCCTCTGGAAAAATAATAGATGTCTCTGGTGTTGGGTTTGAGCCCAAAGGAGATTTTCTATTGAACAATAAGAAGATAGACCCAAAAAAAACTGGAAGTCTGGACATCTTGTTGAAAATAGGTTCCATGTGCAACAACTCAATATTGAAAAAAGGCAAGCAGTGGAAAGTAATAGGTGACCCGACTGAAGGAGCTCTGAAGGTTTTAGCAGAGAAAGCTGAATTAAAAGAAGATTACAAGAAAATCAATGAGATTCCATTTTCTTCTGAAAGAAAGAAAATGACAACAATACACAATGTCGGTGGCGAGTTGTTTGCTTACACGAAGGGTGCTCCTGAAGTTATTCTGAGCATGTGCAACAAGATTTATGTTAATAGAAGTTTTGAGAAAAGGGACAAAGATAGGATATTGAAAATCGTGCATGAACTAGCAGGAAACGGTCTAAGAGTTCTGGGTTTCTCTTACAAGAAATTATCTAAAAATTATTCTATAAACTCTGTTGAAAATAACATGACCTTTGTGGGATTAGCCGCAATGATTGATCCGCCGAGAAAAGAGACTAAAAGCGCTATTGCTCTTTGCAAGAGGGCTGGCATCAAGATAAAGATGATTACTGGCGATCATGAATTAACAGCCAAGGCAATCGCCTCCCAAGTCGGCCTGCAAGGAAATATCTTGAGGGGAGAACAGCTGGATAAAATGGATGACAAGAAGCTCAAGGAGGTTGTGGAGGACACTGTGATTTTCGCAAGAGTGTCCCCGAGCCATAAGATAAGAATTGTTGACATACTAAAGGACAACGGCCATGTGGTTGCAATGACAGGTGACGGTGTCAATGACGCGCCTGCCCTGAAAAAGGCGGATGTGGGTGTTGCAATGGGAATAAAAGGGACTGACGTGTCAAAGGAGGCTGCTGACATGGTCCTGATGGACGACAACTTTTCCACAATAGTCTCTGCTGTTGAGGAAGGGAGAGGCATTTACGACAACATAAGAAAATTCATCAGGTTCCTGCTGGCAGCCAATTTTGACGAGCTGGCAATGATAACTGTGCCCATGCTAATAGGTCTTACTGATGCAACAGGGGCTATTGCTTTACCTTATTTACCTATTCACATATTGTGGATCAACTTGATCACGGACGGGCTTCCCGCTTTGGCACTGAGTGTTGACCCGAAGAATCCCGATGTAATGAAAAAGCCTCCAAAAGACCCTAAAAAGGGAATAATAACAGGCACACTAGCTTTTATAATATTTGCATCAATATTGGATTTTGTTTCATCCTTCAGCATTTTTGTTTTAGAATTACCAAATGGTTTAGACAAAGCAAGAACAATGGCCTTTAGTGCTGCAATACTGTTTGAGATGTTTTTTGTATTCAATTGCAGGTCCGAAAAAAAGGGTGCTTTTAGGTTAAACCCTCTGACAAATAAAAAATTGCTAATTGCTGTGTTGATATCCTTTATCCTGCAAATAGTCATAATCTATGTGCCATTATTCCAAGGAATATTCCATCTGACTGCCCTGAATCTTTTGGACTGGGTAAAGGTGTTATTGTTCTCCAGTCTAGGTCTATTAGCAATGCCAGAAATCCTAATGAGATTCTCTAAAAATAAATAGTTTGTTCCTGAACTAAGTTCTATGAGAGAGTTTGTCCTGAAGTTAGCAAGGCAGGCTATTGAATTCTATGTTAAGACAGGCAAGAGAATTGATGTTCCCACTGATTTCCCAGAAGAATTAAAAGAAAAAAGAGGAGTTTTCGTAACTCTCTACAAAAAGAGCATGCTGAGAGGCTGCATTGGAATACCTTACCCTCAAAAGCCCCTTATAGAAGGCCTGATTGAGGCTTCATGCATGGCCTGCAAAGATCCAAGGTTCAAACCTGTTGAAAAAGACGAGTTGAAGGACATCAGAATAGAGGTCTCCATACTGACTGAACCAGTTCTAATAGAAAACAAGAAGAATTACAAGAAGGAGATAGAACTCGGCAGGCACGGCCTGATTCTTAGAAACGGGGCTTTCAGCGGACTGCTTCTCCCAAAGGTTCCAATTGAGCAGGGATGGAATCTAGAGCAGTATCTAGAGAATTTATGCTACAAAGCAGAATTGACAACAGACTCGTGGCTTGATTCGCAATCAAAAATATACAAGTTCAGGGCAGAGACCTTTTCCGAGCCCATTTAAATAATTTTCTAATACAACACCTGACGACGATAGTTTTAAAAGTCGGGATTTCCAAAAGAACTATAGGTGAAACTATGGCAAAAAAATCATCAGGATGGGTAAAAGCAAGTGGGTGGCTTTTTGTACTAGGTATCTTAATAGCAGTGGTAGCTGGCTTAGTGCCAACAATTGACTCTTCAATGGTAACAGTTGTCCTAGCAGTACTAGGATTTGTAATCGGATTGTTAGGTGTAGCCGGAGTAGGCAGCATTGACTTCAAGGAAGTAGACATGTTCCTTTTAGCTGTTATTGCCTTAATGGCAGCAGGTAACGCAGGATCAGCATTCGCACACCTTCCAGAACCCTTGTCAACATACTTGGTAGTGATTGTGAACTATATTGGAATCTTAGTTGTACCAGCAGCAGTTTTGGTCGCATTGAAGGCAATATGGGTAGCAGCATCTACAAAGTTCTAGTGACATTGTATTTTTAAACACCCACCCCTTTTCTTTTTTTTATTCGCACAAACAATAGATATTATGACATTCTACACTAGCCTGAGGAAGAGGCTTGACCTCCCAGAGGAAAAGCTAGTTCTTCTTCCGAGAGGCTACCAGATACTGGGAAAGATAATGCTGATTAAACTGGACAAGAAGCTGGTCAAACACAAGAAACTAATTGGGAAGTCTCTGCTTGAGATGTTTCCCTACATTCACACTATCTGTTTGTTCAAGGGAATTGAAACAGTGAAAAGAAAGCCAAAAGTTGAAGTGATAGCAGGATGCAAGTCAACCCAGACCCTGCACAAGGAGCACAAATGCCAGTTCTTAATTGATGTCTCAGAGGTGATGTGGTCACAGGGCAACAAAAAGGAGAGAATGAGACTGGTAAAGCTGGCCAAACCAAGAGAAACCATAGTTGACATGTTTGCCGGCATAGGCTACTTCTCGATATTTCTTGCCAAATACTCGAAACCTGAGAAAATATACTCAATAGACATCAATCCCAAGTCAACAGAGCTCCTGAGAAGGAACACTTGGCTGAATAATGTGGAAAATAAGATAGAGATACTGCAGGGGGACTGTAGAGAGTTCTCCAAGATACTGAAGAACACAGCAGACAGGATAGTGATGGGCTATTTGTTCGAAACAGAGAAGTTTCTGCCTCATGCCTTGAAAATGGCCAAGAACAAATGCATAATTCACTTGCACAGAACAGCCAAGGAAAGCGAAATCTCAAAACTAAAGGAGAAGCTAAGCAAGAAAGCCAAAGTAGTCAAAGTCACAAGAATAAAGTCCTATGCCCCGAAGATATACCACTATGTTTTTGACTTGAAAGTCACAAAATCTTGATGTCCAGCCTGTTCTTTGACACTCTTGGGGAATAAGGAAGAACTTTCTGCTTGCCAACTACCTTGTACTTGAAGTTGTATATGTAGGCTTTCAGCTTGACCTTCCTCTCCAACTCGTCAAAGTCCTTGGAAAAGCCGTACAAATGGATTATTGTCCCTTTTTTGGAATGGAGAACAGCTTCATCCAAGTAATCAATGGCAGTCTCTGGCAGGGGCATTATTATTCTATCAAATTTGCCTATTCCTCTGGCCTCCCTGATGTCCCAGCATATGTTCTTTATGTTGGTCAGTTTGTTTAATCTGACATTTTTTTGTGCGTACTCGACGCCTTTCACATTGATTTCAATGGCCATTATCTCGTTGTGAGGGTACTTCTTGGCAATTGCTATTGCGTAGGGCGCTGCACCTGAGAACATGACAAGTATTCTCTCCCCGTTCTTGACCAGTTCAACTATTCTCTGCCTTTCTGTCCCCTCTTTCGGGGAGAAGTAGACCTTTTTCGGGTCAACCTTTATCAGATAATTATGCTCCTTGTGAATGACTTCTGTATTCCTGCTACCTTTTATCAGTTTGTAAGGATGAAGTCTGAACTTTCCCTGCCTTTTGTCGGTTTTCTGCAACACAGAAACAACAGCCTTGTGCCTTTCCATTATTTCCTCAGCAGCCTTCTTAGGGTTCTTGACATCCTCTCCTATCAGAGCCACTGACCTTGCCCTATCCCCAATTACCTCGTAGGCTATTCGCATGTTTTATATATTTCTTTGGACCACATTAAAAATATGCTTTATCTGATTGGCCTTGGACTGAACGACGAGAGGGACTTGTCGCTGAAGGCAGTAGAAATTGCCAAGAAATGCGAATGTTATGCTGAATTGTACACTTCAATATGGCAAGGCTCAATTGAGAATCTAGAGGAATTGATAGGAAAGAAAGTAAAACTCCTTAAAAGGAAGGACTTGGAGGAGAATTCGGAATTTTTAGTTGAGAGGGCTAAGGAAAATGATATTGCTGTTTTTGTTCCAGGCGATCCCCTGTCAGCCACAACACATATTGATTTGGTCTATCAAGCGAGACTAAGAAAAATCCCTGTAAAAATCATCCACAATGCCTCTATTGTCTCTGCTGTTGGAGAGATCGGTTTGCAATTGTATAAATTTGGAAAAATAGCCACCATTCCCATGTCAGGGAAAATGGAGAATGTGAAGAAGACTGTTAGAGGCAATAAAAAGCTGAAGCTTCACACATTATTGCTGTTGGACATAGACAGAGAAATCAACATTGATCTAAGGGTTTCAGACGCCTTGAAACTGCTGCTTAAGGCAAGACTTGTCAAGAAGCTGGACAACCTTGTTGTCCTCTCAAGAGCTGGAGGTGAGTCTGAGATTCATTATAACACTGTCAAGGAGCTTTTGACTAAGGACATAAGGCTGCCAGCAGTAATAGTGATTCCTGGCAGATTGCACTTCAGGGAAAAAGACTTTCTGGAGCTGTTCCAATGAAGGAAATGAGGGAAGAAATCAAGGAAAT